>JBJTQD010000814.1:0-6149 GCA_046075445.1 Planctomycetota bacterium | reverse complement strand
AACTCTTCTCGGGCTTGAATTTGGGTAACCCCTCGTCGAGCGATGACTCGATTGACGAGTCGATCGATCGCTTGCGGTTTACGTACATACACCTGTCGGTGTTTGACTAAATCCGCTGTGTATTCGAATTCCTCTTCCGCTTCGTCCTTCATCGCTCTCCTTTAGCGGTCTCTCAGGCCTAGCTTTATTGGCCTTACTTTCGATCGCGAGAGAGCGGCATGATGACGTAGCCATAGTGGTCCACTGTCGTACAGAAGGCAGCTTGATCGGCACCGGCCACATCGATCGTGAAGTTCTGGTCGGGAGCCAAAACTTTCAAAAAATCCGCCATGTAGCGATGGTCTAGCATGATGGCCATTTCCTTGCCACTGTAACTGACTGGCATTTCGACTCGCGACTGGCCAATTTCGCTAGTTACGTTGGTTAAAACCAGATTTCCTTCCTGAAAAACGAAGTCAACTCCGCGGCTTTCTTCACTGCTCACGATAGCTGCCTGACGCAGGGCAGAAAACAGCGGACCTACGGGCAACTCGATCTTGTGAGAGTCGGTTCGTTTAGGGAGGACTTCGCGCCATTTAGGAAATCGGCCTTCGACTAACCGAGTAGTAAACACGCCGTTAGGAACTACAACTTGAAGGTCGTTGGAGCGTGGTATCAAGCGAACCATCGCTTCATCATCGGGCAGAATTCTTTCGATGATTTGCATCGCTCTGGCCGGAACGATAATCGTTGTCCCCGACTGGTTTGGCTTGCCATGCACCGCTACCGGCCCGGCCATCTTGGCGAGTCTTCTTCCATCTGTCCCCACTGCTACGAGATGCTTGTCATCTACCTCCAGTAGCACACCACCGAGGGCATAACGACTACTCTCAGTCTCTGTCGCAAACAACGTGCGTTTGATCAATTCCCGCAAGACGCCGGCTTTAATCTCTAAATAGTCATCCGCTGCTACAAAACCTACTTCCGGAAACTCGGCTGGGTTCTGTCCTTGCAACTCAAACCGACTACTGCGGCCGCTAATCTTTGTCCGCGACTCGTCTCCATCGATGGTCAGCGTGTCATCGCTACTTTCCCGCATGATCATGTTTAATCGATTGACTGGGATAACAACCGAACCTGGCTGTTTCACTTCCACGTTAGGAAGACTTAGACGCACGCCAATTTCAGTGTCGGTCGCTGTCAACACGACGTTGTCGTTCAATGCCTCCAGTTTGACATTCTGCAGGATCGGTTTTGGGCTACGCTGCGGAGCAACGATGGCGGCAATTTGAAAGAGCTTTTGGAATTCTTCTCGGTTTACAACCAGTTTCATGAACAGAGCGTCCTTTGAATTCAGGTCAGGAGTGTATTTCTGTAATCAAATTTATTTATTCAGTAGTCGAACTAAAGACTCAGCAAAACTGTTGAGAACTAGTGAATATTCGACTTATTCCCGCCAAAACGAAGTTTTTTACTTGTGGATAACTAGTTGATAAGAAGTCATTAACCGGTGAATAAAGCGTTAAAAAGTCTTAAAGATGTTGATGCCGAGGTTTCTTTCGTGTTGGAAAGAGTTCGTTATCGACAGAAAACGACAAGTCATCAACATCTTTTCCACGGTCCGTTTCAGGTCGATTCTTTTTGTTTCGAAACAATAAACATCTGCTCGATCGCAAGCTCGTTGTAAGGCAAAGCGATTTTTAGTTCGGTAGCTTTTGATTTAATCCGCTTAAAAATTTCTACAACTGATACGCGGATAGTTTGGTCGGTTTGGATCCGTCTCTCAGTTGCTTGGAGTGCTGAGAGGATAGTGGAATGGTCACGGTTTCCAAAAAGTTGCCCCAGAGCTGTCAGCGACAAAGGGTAAACGTGGCGAATCAGGCTCAAGGCAAGGCCGCGAGCTAACACCGTAGTTTTTCGACGGCAAGAACTGACAAGCTGTTCGCGAGTGAGCTCAAAAAAATCAGCCACGGTGTTAATAACCAAGTCAGGCAGTTGATCGAGCGAATCTGAGGAAGATTCGTTAAAATAAGATTGAATTTCACCAATGCTAGGGTCTGTTTGGGAAAGTTTACTGCGAACAGAGAGCTCTTGTAGAAAGCCTTCGAGTGAGGCAAAGGTCGGCAGCGGGGCGTGGTTTACTAGCCAATCAAAAGAAGCTTCTGGTAAATGAAGCCCAAGTTGGTCGGCCCGTTCGCTGAGGTATGTGCGTTTCGCGGCAGGTCCCGGAAGCTTAACTGGAAGGACCATACCACCCAGAAGCCGGCTGACCAAATCGGGTCGAAACTCTTCGAGCTGCGCGGGGTGTTGAGCGGAGGTGACGAAAACAGGAACGCCCGCTTCCTCGAGTAAATCAAGCAAAATGACGAGTTGCCCCTGAGAAAATGGGGAGTTTTTTAACTGTGTCAGGTCGTCAATTTGGACAGTCCCGGCAGCAACAAAACGCTCGCGAAATTCGGTAAGCGAGTTGGTTTCGATTGCTTCTTGGAGTTGACGGCTCCAGTCGGCCGCAGAAACGGAGATGGCTCGGCCAAAAACAGACCCAGCAGCATCCTCACCTAATTCGGCTTGAGAAGCAGTATTGGCGGCCTCAGCTACAGAATGCTGGTAGGAGCGATAAGCTCGAACTTTGGCCAATCGCTGTGCCACGCTACGGCTCAATAAAGACTTCCCGGTTTGGCTTGGGCCGTACAGCACGATCGGACTGCTCACGGATTCCAAACAGCTCAAATCGTCGAAGACTCGCAAAAGAGCGTTTGCGTTGTCGGCGAGAAAACAACTGTCGAGGGAGAGTCGGCCGCCAAGAGGATAGCCATCTCGGTGCTCAGTGACTGACGACAAGCCGCTGGCTGAGGGCTTTGATCGAAACCCCTTCTGAGATTCTCCGTTGGCCGCTGTCAGGGAAACTGACAAAGGTAAGAGGAAGATTTCAGAAGCGGCAGAAAGAGACATTGGAAGGCCAAAAGCGAGGGTAGAAAACAGGCAGGGAAACCAGCCTTTTTTGGAGCCCAGATTCTACCAATTTTGAGCCACTTTAGGGAGCCGCAGCCATCGCCGAAAGTGGCGGTTTTTTTGACCTTTTTCAGCTGCTATCGAAGCTCGTTGACCAAGCGACTGAGTCGGTTTGCAGCCACCTCGGCTTCGCCGAGCGTTGTCGGCATTCCAAAGCTGAACCGAACCGAAGAGTCAATCAGTTCTTTTGGCAGCCCCATCGCCAACAATACAGGAGAGGGTTCACTGGATCCGCTCGCACAGGCGGAACCAGTAGAGATTGCCAATCCGGCAAAGTCCGCTGCTAAGAGCAAGGCTTGCCTGTCAACTCCGGGAAAGGCCAAATTCAGAGTGTTCGGCAAACGAGAGGCGGCCTCCAGACCATTAAGTACGAAACCACCCGCCACATGCTCCCGAAGGTAGGCAAGAAATTTCTCACTGCAATCGCGGAGGTGCACAGCGCGAACAGGCAACTCATCGACGGACAACTCTAGAGCCCGCCGACAACCAGCGGCTAAAGCAACATCTTCTGTGCCCGGTCGCAAACCGGCTTGCTGAAAGCCGCCGAAGTGAAGCGGGTCTAGTACCAACTCGGCCTTCAGGAGCAGCCCCCCTATGCCGCGGGGGCCGTAGAACTTGTGTGGCGTGAAAGTTAGTGCATCGACGCCAAGAGCGGAAAAATCGACCGGGATTTTTCCAACCGCCTGCACGGCATCGGTATGCACTGGAACGTTGTGACGTCGGCAGATTTCGACGACCTCCTCGACAGGTTGAATCACGCCCGTTTCGTTATTGGCCAGCATCACACTTACCAAACTGGTTGGACGCTCAAGCAAACGGGCGAGCACCTCAAGCAGAACGCGACCGCCGCCATCCAGCGGAATCAGCTCAACATGAATACCTGTCTTGCGAAGGTGCTCAGCCGCACCCAAGACGCTCGGATGCTCTCCGGCGGAAACCAAAACTTGCCGGGCGGGTTGACGGGCTGCGATGCCGGCCAAAACGAGGTTATTCGCTTCCGTACCACCACTGGTAAAGACCAGCCGAGTAGCTCTCATTCCACTGGTGATCCCCCCCAAGAGGCGAACACACCCAGCCCGATGTTCCTCCAGCGCGCGCCGAGCAGCCTGTCCTGGCCGATGCTGGCTGGCTGGGTTGAAATAGCCAGAGCGATAGGCCTCAGAAATCGCCTCAGCGACACGTGGGTCGATCGCTGTTGTCGAGTTGTAGTCGAGGTAAACGGTTTCCATGCTCATCACTCTAGTCTTGCGTTGCCAAACTGCCCAGCGAACCCGCAGAGAGAAGCAAACCAGCAACCGAAAACTATCGGCTGAACAGCACAAAAGTGCAGACAAACCAGTTAAAATCCCGAGCGTTCTCCTGAGGATTGAGCTTGCCTTAGCCCGCACTTTCAGAGAAAAATCGATAGACGCTGGACGAAACGCGGACATCAGCTGAACGATTGTTTTGCCGCCCCAAAGCAGCCAGATGATTCGATTGGCAGCGCAGCAAAAGGGTTTTTAGTGGACACCGAACAACAGCTTGACGAAACACTGAGACGAGTCGAAGCGGTGTTGTTTCTCTCTCGCGCACCGCTCTCCAATCGCCGTGTTGCTCAACTGGCTGGCTTGGAAGACGGTACCCAAGCGCGAACTCAGCTAAAACGCCTGAATGACTTTTATGACGCAGCAGGCCGTTCTTTTCACATCAAGCAGGTCGCTGGTGGATACCAATTACGGACCCGCCCCCAATTTGCACAATGGCTAAGGAAGCTGGAGCACCTCCCCGGCCCTAGCCGCTTGTCTGGACCAGCCCTGGAAACCTTGACGGTCATAGCTTACCGCCAGCCAATCATCAAAGCAGACATTGAGGCGATTCGCGGGGTGAGTTGTGGAGAGATGGTGCGGCAACTGCTGGAAAAAGGGCTAATCCGCATCTCGGGACGAAGCGAATTGCTCGGGCATCCCTTCCTTTACTCAACAACCAAACTTTTTTTGACGACATTTGGTCTCAGCAGCCTTGAATCTTTGCCGAGTGCCGGAAAAATGCGGGGTACAGGTTTGCCTGACTGGGCTAACCCCGACTCAGCGGCTACCCCGCTTGCCGCAGGGCGAAAAAAACCGAACACTAATACGGCTGAACGCAGTCCAGAACTGGCTGAGTCAGCCGTCGACGCCAACTCGCTTGAAACCGACCCCACAGCGGGCCTGTTGATGGAAGATGGCGAGCCGACATCGAATAGCTGAAATAAACCCCGATCATTCCGACACAACAACTGTTGAACCGATAGGAGAACTCGTCGTGACCCTGTCTCTTTTGCCCCGAAAATTTCGAACCTCTTCCGAGAAGTCACCCCAAGAGCAACTCTTGTGGTCGATCTTGATCCCCGCGTCTTTGGCCGCAAAGAAAGACGAGGATGAAGACGAGGACGAGGAACTCGAAGATGAAGACGAAGACGGCGACGAAGACGACGACTTCGAAGATGACGAAGAAGAAGGCGATGACGACTTCGAAGACGAAGACTTCGACGATGAGTTTGAAGACGACGACGAGGAAGAAGAAGAGGAAGACGGCGAAGAAGACGACGCCGAATGGGAAGAAGTCGACGACGACGACGAAGAAGAAGACGAAGAAGAAGATGAAGACTGGGACGACGACGAAGACGACGACTGGGATGATGAAGAGGAAGAAGAGGAAGATGAAGACGACGACGTCTAGTCTTTAACCACTCATTCCCCCAAGCAACCCGGCGAGTTCGAGTTGCGTGGAAGAGTCGAAAACTAACAGAACCGGGCGGCTACTGATCACAGTGCCGCCCGATTTTTTTGACCGAAGTAAAGCTCACAGCCTACTCCTGTTCCGACTTTTCCAGGCCGTGCTCTTTAAGCTTTTTGTAGAGTGTGTTCCGGTTCATCCCGAGGTTCTGAGCTGCTTTCGTCTGGATTTGCCGACAATTCTCCATCACTTGAGAATTATAACTTTGAGTACTAAGTACACGTATACTTATGCGTATAAGTATAATTAACAGTGTAAGGGTAAGTATACGTATACGTACAAGTATAAGTATAATGATTAAGTAGAATCAGACGTATAAGTAAAAAATGAAAGTCTCAGTCGACATATCAGTATATGTATCAGTAGAATTATCAGTAGAAGTAGCAATATAAGTATAAGCATAT
>JBJTQD010000813.1:0-3489 GCA_046075445.1 Planctomycetota bacterium | reverse complement strand
CCTGAAATCGCTGAGCTTTCAGCGAATCATCCCCAGTTTGTCGTCGTTAATTGCTATTCGCAAGGCGACTCGGCCAAGGTCGATGAGAAAATTCCTTGTCATTTTCGGGAACGCGTCAGTGTTCCGCTCGTGCAGCGTTTGCTCCCCAGTCTCGATGCTGAATTCTATCTTTGCGGCCCGCCGGCCTTTATGAGGGAGAACTACTCTGGGCTGGTTGACGCGGGTGTGGCTCCGCACGACATTCACTTTGAAGCCTTTGGTCCTGCATCAGTCGATGTGGCCAAGGTGCCCCAACCGCTGGAGACTGAGGCAGCGATTGCCGAGTCGATGGCTGGCCTTATCGCATTCACGCGTTCAGGGAAGGAAGTCAGCTGTCCCAGCGGAAAGTCAGTGCTTGAACTTGCCGAGGACTTGGAGATTCCGATCGACTCCGGGTGCCGTGCCGGGAACTGTGGGACTTGCACTGTGAGACTGCTCAAAGGATCCGTTCGCTATTTGAAGAGCAATTCGACAGAGCTTGAAGCGGGAACGGTCCTCGCTTGTATTGCCCAGCCCGAGGGCGAGATTCAGGTGGAGGCCTAAGCGATGAAGCGTGTTGGATTCGAACAGGAGGCTTGGTTGGGGAGACTGAAAATGCAGCCATTCAAGCTCGGAAGGTACTTGCACTGCATGAAGCTCGGTGGCATATGGCTTGGGCTGGTCAGCCTGTCCAGCATTGCGCTTGCCCAGCCAATGCGATGCGACCCAAGCAAGGTGGTTTCTGCGCAGTCTTGTGCGCGATGTCATTCCAATGAAGTCTCCCGCTGGACACAAACCCCGCATTCCCAGACCTTTGACCAGCTCGTTCGCAACCCGAAAGCGAAGGAGATCACTGACCGCCTTGGCCTCGCCTCGATCAAGCGAAACGACATCTGCACGCAGTGTCATTTTACAATGCAGAGCGATGAAGCCGGGAAGCAGAAAGCGGTTGCTGGAATCTCGTGTGAATCATGCCATGGCGCGGCTCGAGACTGGATTGAGGTCCATAATGACTATGGTGGCCCAAACGTTCTGAAGGCCCAAGAAACTGCTGAGCATCGAATCCAGCGGCTGGAGAAGGCGACCGGGCTAGGGATGAGAAACACGCAAAACGTCTACCTCATCGCGCGGAGTTGTTATGAGTGTCATACGATTCCGCATGAGAAGCTGGTCAATGTCGGCGGACACCCTGCGACTTCTCCGGAGTTTGAACTGGTGGCTTGGTCTCAAGGGATTATTCGACACAATTTTCTTCGAACCGGTGGCACGGCCAACGCGGAATCCACTCCAGAGAAACTCAGACTCCTATTTGTCGTCGGACTAATCGCGGACTTGGAATTCAGTGCCCGAGCGACTGCCGAAGCGACGGAAAAGAGTGAGTACGGCCTGGCGGTCGCCCAGCGTTCTGCGCGAGCCGCAGAGCGGCTTTATGCGGCTCAGCAAAAGCTAAATGACCCTCTGCTGCAAAAGGCTTTAGAGGTCTTTGCGGCGGCGGAGCTCAAGACCAACAATGCCGCACAGTTGTTGGCCATTGCCGATACGCTCTCCCAAATCGGTCAGGAGTTTGCCGATTCGAGAGATGGTTCAACGCTGACGGCAATCGACGGTGAGATACCACTGCCGAGCAGTTATCGCTGAACCCTGTCGGCAGGGCGGGTTGACTAGGCTGAACATGGAAGTCGGCTTTTTAGACAGAATGGAATCGACAACTTGAATCTCGTCATTCGCAGTATTGAGAAACCGCAGCGCTGGGACCAGCCGTTCTGCTCGGAAATGAGCGATCAGTTGATCGACGAGATGCTTCGTTTGGAGCCGTTTCGGTCGATGCAGCCGGAAGCGTTCCCTCCGCGACTGGGACTCCGCGAACTGCTTCGCAACGACTGCCGCATCAGAGAGTATCAGCCCAGTGAACTCTTGATTCGCCAGGGCGAGTACGGCAACAGTGCGTTTCTGGTGCTTGAAGGCAAGCTGCTGGTGTCGTTGAGAATGCTCAAGCCGGAGACGTTTCAGCCGGCCGCTCCGCGTCGAAAAAACTGGTTTCAGTCGATCGCTCAGCTCTGGAATCGTTCGTCCTATTCAGAAGTTCGACGGCTGAAGTCGCAAGAGTCTGGTCCGCTGGAGTTGCGAAATGATCATGGACAGACTCGCGTCTTCCTCCAAGACATCCCGGGAACACTGAGCCTTGAGGGTTCGCAGGTAATGCAGCCCGGCGCGATTTTTGGCGAGCTTTCGGCTCTGAGTCGTTCGCCCAGAACGGCAACAGTCGTCGCTCAGTCAGCAGTTCGCGTACTGGAAATTCGCTGGCAAGGACTAAGGGATTTGATGAAGTTCGATCCGGCATTACGAAATCGGATCGACCAGCTCTATCGCCAAAATGGGCTGCGTGATCATCTGCAGCAGACGCCGCTGCTCAAGGATTTTTCCTTTGCTGAGATCGAAGTACTCGCCGAGCATACAGAGTTCCAGTCCTTTGGTGAGTATCTGTGGACGCCTGCGTTTCGCAAGGTCGCCGAGTCGGATATAGCACAACGAATTCAGCAGGAGCCGCTGATCGTCGAGCAGGGGGACTACGTCAATCACCTCTTGTTGGTGCGCGGCGGCTTTGTTCGGGTCAGCCGACGACATGGCGAGAGTGAACAGACAATCGAGTACTTGGGAAAAGGCCAGGTGTTTGGACTGCGTGAACTGGCGCATAATTGGAAGACGGGAGAGCAGCGCCCGTGGCAACTCAGCCTCCGCGCAGTTGGCTACGTCGACCTCCTGAAAATTCCCGCGCAGATCGTCGAAGCTAATCTTTTACCGCAACTGCGACCTGAGCAAATTCCCCCGCTGTTGCCCGCTCAAGGAGAGGCCCAGACTGCTGGAGCACAGCGGCGTTTGGCTCGCCGCGAAGCTCTGCCTGATACCAAGCTACTCGAGGGGATTGTCGAGCATCGGTTGATGAATGGCACTGAGGCGATGGTCATCGACCTCAACCGCTGCACACGTTGCGATGATTGCGTTCGAGCTTGCGCGGCGGCACACGATGGGAATCCACGTTTTGTACGCGAAGGTTTGGTGCTCGACCAGTGGATGTTCGCCAAGGCTTGCATGCACTGCCAAGACCCGGTGTGTATGATCGGCTGCCCTACCGGTGCCATTGCCCGCGACACGTCGACGGGTGTGATTTCGATTAATGACCAAACCTGTGTTGGCTGTAGCACTTGTGCGAATAGCTGTCCCTACGACAGCATCAAGATGGTGGCCATCAATGACCCGAGTGGTCAGCCGATCGTTGAGAAGTCGACCGGCTTGCCAGTGCTCCAAGCGACCAAGTGCGATCTCTGTCTCGACCAAAGTGGCGGTCCAGCTTGCCAGCGAGCCTGTCCGCATGACGCGCTGATTCGCGTCGATTTGACTCATCCCTCGGCATTCACTAATTGGATTGCGAGGTAACGCGATGAAAGGCGGAAATTTCCATCCTGTAAGTCG
>JBJTQD010000812.1:0-7327 GCA_046075445.1 Planctomycetota bacterium | reverse complement strand
TCCTGCGAAATCTCCGCTTTGCCGCTCGCAATATCACGCAGCAACCGCCGCATGATCTTGCCGCTTCTGGTCTTCGGCAATGCGTTCGTGATCCGAATGTCGTCCGGGACCGCCAAAGCCCCAATCTCTTTCCGCACGTGCAGCTTCAGCGCCTCGCGCAACCCGGGCGATGGCTCGGGACTGCGAATCGTTACGAACACCGTGATCCCCTGGCCTTTGATTTCATCTGGCCGACCAACCGCCGCAGCCTCAGCCACATCCGGATGAGAAACCAACGCGCTCTCGATCTCGATAGTGCTCAGCCGATGCCCCGCGACGTTAATCACGTCATCAATCCGACCCATGATCCAGTAATAACCATCGTTATCGATCCGAGCATTATCCCCGGTCAGATATTTCCCCGGCACCTTGGTCCAGTACTGCTCAACAAAGCGTTTGTCGTCGCCCCAAATCCCTCGAAGCATCCCCGGCCAAGGCTCCGCAATACACAACATCCCACCTTGATTTCGGCCCATCTCGTTCAGCGAATCGTCGACAATCGAAGGGACAATTCCCGGCAGCGGCATCGTGCAACTCCCGGGCTTCGTGGGCGTGCACCCCGGAAGCGGCGACATCATGATCCCACCCGTCTCTGTCTGCCACCACGTATCAACAATCGGACAACGCTCCGCACCAATTAGCCGGTGATACCACATCCATGCTTCCGGATTGATCCCCTCTCCGACCGTGCCGAGCAACCTCAGACTTGATAGGTCATGCTTCTGAACATGCTGATCGCCCCACTTGATAAAGGCGCGGATTGCGGTCGGAGCCGTGTAGAGAATCGTCGGCCGATGCCGCTTGATGATGTCCCAGAAGCGATCCTCAGCCGGATGATTCGGAGCCCCCTCGTAGATCAAAACAGTCGCGCCATTAGACAGCGGACCGTAGACGATATAACTGTGTCCCGTAATCCAACCACAGTCTGCCGTGCACCAGAAGATATCCTCCTCGCGCCAGTCAAAGACCCATTGAAACGTCTTCTTCACCCAGAGGTTGTAACCCGCCGTCGTGTGCCGAATCCCTTTCGGCTTACCCGTCGAACCGCTGGTGTAAAGAATAAAGCTGGTCGTCTCGCTATCCAGCGGCGTCGCGGCGCAATCCTTGCTCGCCTTACTTATCAACTCATGCCACCAATGGTCCCGCCCCGCAACCATCGGACAGTCGCCGCCAATTCGCTTCAGCACAATGCAGTGCTCGACAGTCGGCGACTTTTGCAGCGCCGCATCGACGGTTTCCTTGAGCGGCAGAATCTTCCCACGCCGCCACAAGCCGTCAGCCGTAATCTGCAACTTGGCCCGCGCATCTTGATTGCGATCAGCGATCGCCTCAGCGCTGAAGCCCGCAAAAATCACGCTGTGCACCGCACCAATTCGCGCACAAGCCAACATCGCCACGACCAATTCGGGCGTCATCGGCATGTAGATCGAAACGACATCCCCCGTCGAAATCCCCAATGACTTAAGCACATTGGCAAACCGGCAAACCTGCTCGTGCAATTCGGCGTAACTCAACTTCCGCTGGTCACCCGGCTCGCCTTCCCAAATCAAAGCCGTGCGTTCGCCCAGCCCGCGATCAACATGCACATCGAGGCAGTTGTAAGACATGTTGGTCTGGCCACCCTTGAACCAGCTGACCTGATGCCCGTCCTGTTCAAACACAGTATCAAATGGCTTGAACCAGTGCAGTTCGGCATAAGCCAACTCTCGCCAGAACTCATCCCGGTGGTCGCGGGCTCGAGCGTACAAGCGGTGATACTCATCCATCGTCCCGATTCGGGCTCGTCGCGAGAATTCCACCGCCGGGGGAAACTTGCGATTCTCCTGCATCACGTTATCAATATGGCCTGACGACGCTCCCTGACTCATCTCGCTCACCCTTTGACTCGAATCCCTGCCGCGACTCTCAAAAGCTTTTCTGTTCCACTAACTCCGCACAGACGCCGCAAGGCACCCGGCCATCTCGTCGCTCTGTTTCAGACGCTAATCGTACCCCATTCTCTGTCGCCCACAATCACCGGCCCATCACCGCGACTGCTCGCGAGAAAAGCGCACTCGAGTCGCCGAACGCGGAGGTAACTGCAGCTTTATTCGCAGTGTCTCGCGGCGGTCCAGCTCACCCGACGCTACCGCGCCATTGCCAACCTGATACGAACACTTGCCGACTAGCCCCGTGTAATACAACGGCACTTCGATTTCCCGCTCAATCGCCTCGGCCAGCGGATTGTAAACCACCGCCAAGCCCGGAGTCTCTAAGGCCGGGTTCACGTGCAGCCATCCATCCCAGTCCCGCCCATCGGCGCGACGCAGCGGTACCAGCGGGCTGTCCAGTATCGCCCGATCTTTCTTGTACGCAGCAACCTGACGCGCGACCATCTCGCGAGTTTCATCCGTGTCGTACAACCTCGGCCCACGGAAACACGCCTGCACTCCCGCGCCGAGCAAATTCTCCAGCCGCCGCTCATAGTGATCGAGGTGCTCGCTAAGCGGTTCGATCGTTGCTTCGGCTCCGCCTCCGTGATACTCCGTCAACGGCACAAACATCCAACCCATCGTCGGTAACTTGTATCGCGTCCCATCGAAAATATTTTGCCGCTCAACAATCTCCTGCCACTCACGCGGCAGCGAACAGTTCGCCTCTCGATAACCCATCCCGCATTTGCTCGAACCATTCAAGTAATACCAGTCGGGCACATTTAAATAGACGCCTCGCTCGCGACACCACTTGTAAAAGTCAGTCACTCGCCGCCACTGTTTCCAACGCGAATCCTCGTAACCGCTGTGTCCCGGATGAGTTTTCGAAGCACAAGCATCGCCCGGGTAAGAACCATCGTGCTCGAGCACATCACTGCCAGTCTGTTCATAAAAACGATAGAGCTTTTGAAAATAAGCTTGCCCCCACTCGCTCTCCAAACAGGGACTATTACCGAAGCGGGCAAACCCACCCGGCTTACCGGTCTCTGGATTGACCACGTCATGCTGCTCGTTAATCGAACGACTCGCCAACAAAGAATAGCCACCCAGCCCAATCCCCTTGGCATGAGCCTCCTCGACCAACTGCTTCATCTGAGCCAGATACTCGGGAGTGTCTCGCTCGATATCGAATCCACTCCCAAACGTCATGATCACCAGTTCAAACCCAACCGCCGCTGATTGCTCAATCGCCAAACGGACCGCCGCCGGGTCCGCACTTCGCACGTGATGAATCAGCGGATTCTCCAACACCCAAGGCGCAACCGTGCGATACATTCTGCCGAGCGCCAACATTCGCCGAGTCTCATCACGGTTCTCCAGCGGCAGAACCCACGTACGAAAAGACTCTTCCTCTTCGCCCGGCTCAATTCCAATCGCTGGACCAACTGGCGGGCGGCACTCGAGCAAGCACTTGGTCTCCTTCCGATAATTAACCTGCGTTCCAAACGCCGCATCAGCCGTCCAGTGGACCGCATCGACCTGCGCCGCCGTCGCCTCCATCGAACACGTGGTGTAATCCGTCTCGATGTGGAGCAGCGGCAGAAATGGCTCAGCCAAATCCTCGACCTGACTCGAGGGCTCCACGCAAGCGAGAATCTCGCTGGTAAACCCGTTCCAAGGCAACACAACATCGCCCGCATTAACGACTCGAATCCATTTCGCCAAGAGCGGCACGCCGTCATAAAGTTCATAGTGCACAACCACACGGACTCGGGCATCCAAACCAGAGGCCTCGCTCCCCGCGGGCGGGCTGAAGACAAACTGCACCTCAAGCCCAGGAGGCGGCCAAGCAGGCACCTCGCCCGCGATCCATTCCTTGCGCGGCTTCCAACCCAACCGCTGACGCATCGCACCGACGGTGAACGACTCCAACTGAAATGCATTTGGATTGGTTTGCAGCTTTACGTACCACTCCTCGCGGAGGAAATTCTCTACCGGCTGCCCAACCATTCCGCCGACGTCATAAAGCCGATCGCCCAGCTTCACGCGGCACTCCGGGCGAATCGCTCGCAAGTACTCCTGTTCTGTCTGCAGATTCTTTAGCCCTACACAGGCGAGATTCTGCTGAAGGAGAAACGTGCGACGCACCAGCCCGTTGTCCAGCACCAATTCGCCGGGCCGCTCCGTGCGAAACACACCCGCTCGCCGCTCGACCGGGTCGACCAACCAGTCACCCCGTTCACGCTCTGGCAGCATCGGTAATTCAGCAATCTGCCGCAGGAAACTCGACTCCGCTTTCTGCTCCTGCCCAGCCAAACGGCTCCCGTATGCTGCAAAAGCGGCAAACCAAACGAAAATCGATACCGATAAACCCAACCAGAAATTGAGACGCGAACCAAGCCTCATTGCGGCCTCCCTTTACGAATGCTGAAGGTGCAATCGTAACCTCTCTGACGCGGCTCGTGTGAATCCCGCAGCTTACTTTTTCTTCTCCTCACTCACCTGCACCGCACTCCAATCCGTGATGCCAATGATCGGCAAGGCAAATCGAAACGCCTCTTCCTGCCGCGCTGTTCCCGCGGCGCGGAACACCTCGTAGATCAACTTTTTCTTTTCCGGGTCAGCGATACTCCCCTCGCGCCGCGTCCAAAGCCCCAACCGCAAGCCCCCCTCCTGAGCGTGATCGACATGCCGATGCAGAATGAATGCATCGATCCCATCGAGCGACTGAACCTTATGCCAAGCGTAACAATATGCCGCTGCTTGTAACTGCTCTCCCTCCGGACCATCCGGCGTGTGAAAGCCCTGCTCGCTCAAAATCACGCGCCTGGTCTCGCCTTGATATTGCAACTCCGGCTGCCTTAAAAACTCGAGCAGCACCTCGAGATTGCGAAACGTAATTCGCGGCGTCGTTCGCCATTCAGCCGTAGCGCTGCGATCGTGCCAAGTTCGCGGCTCGAATAAATTCTCAGGGTAAGGATGAAAAGCGACCTGCCAATCGAAGTCGCCACCTTCTCGCGCCCGCGCTGCAAAAAGTTCCAGAAAGGGCCGAGCCGCAAACGTCTGCCGCCCGTCACCTCCCGCGTAACGAATATTCCAGTGATGCTCCAGCGAGACAAAGACCTGCCCATCCGGCGAATGCTTTCGCACTGACTGATGAATCAAGCGAACCGCCTCGAGATAATCTTCCGTGAACTCCTCCATCGTGACTCGCCCACAATTGCTCCAAAACCAATGCGAATTCACCTCATTGCCGACAATCCAATTGCGAACGCGTCCCGCTTTCTCACTCGTTCCTCCCCAACGTTCCGCGAGAAACTCAACAGCAGCCCCCAGCCACTTCCGCCCCTCTTCCGTCTTGGTATTAAACGCCGCAAGCCGATTCGGACACTGCTCTGAATAACCCGGATGTACCAGCAATCGTCGCTTGATTGGATCCGATGGCAGATAATTCAGCAGAATCAGCGACACGATCACCTCGCGTTCACTCAACCCCGCAATCAATCGATCTTGCTGGACAACATAACTGCGACGAAATGCAAACTTCTCACTGCCGCGATCCCACTGAATGAACTCTTCGCTCTCACTTCCAATTCCTTCGGGAGCGATCAACTCGCCAAAATCAAAATTCAACGCAGCCTGACGAATCCCCAACTCCAATGCATCGTCGAGCATCTGCACCTGCAGTCCTTTCAGCGACTCGGCACGCGAGTTCAGCTCCAGTTGCTGGGCCGATGACCAACCGCACTGAGAACCTAAAAAAAGCAAAACAAACAGCCACCGCATTTTTTTCGCACTCCGAAAATTTCGGGTCACGTTCGGAATCATGAAATCCATTCCCTAATCCAAGGGACAGAGTAATTTACTCACACCTCAAGGGAGAAATCGATAAGGTGAATTTCGCCCCCATTAAATTCACCCAGTTTCTCGAATTCACGCAGATTGGATCAACTACAATAGTGCCGGTGTGTTTTCCGTTGACCGACCGACTCGTCGCTCGGGACTCCAGACAGCAAACTGACGTGCGAGTGGCAACGATTCGGTCTCGGAATCGCAACGCTGACTTGTCCGGACTGTGCTCAACCCGTCGCTCCACGACGATTGAGCGGTTCGCTTTTCTGTCCCCGATGGTGCTTTCCTGTGAATATTTCATCTGTTTCTCGGAGGTTACTCGGCCCAGCTCTCTCGATTCTGCCGAGTCGCTTGCCCTCTCAATCCGTTTCGTCTTCGACCTTTAAACGCCCGGCCAGCCGTGTTTGCCGGTGCTTCGCTCTGCTTTTCTGCTTTGCCTTGTCCGGCCCCCTGTTTGCCCAAGACCAAGCCTCTGAATTCGACTTCACCACCCTCGTCCACCCGGAAATTGCGGAAAACCTCCAGCTTACCGACCCGCAGCGGACCCAAATCGCCACGCTGGTCGCCGATCAAGCCGCCAAGTCGGCCGCTGCAACCGACGCAGAACGCCCTGCAATCATTGCCGACTACGCCGCCAAGCTGAAAGCGCTGCTCACCCCCGAGCAAGTGGCAAAACTGGCTGACCTACCCGAACTCCGCAAACTGCAGTTCAACTTCGGCTCCCAAAACTGGGAAGACGTCCTCCGCTGGTTCGCCAAACAAGCCGACCTCTCCTTGGTAATGAGTTCTGCCCCGGAAGGCTCGTTTAATTACACCGACACCAATCAATACACCCCCAGCCAAGCGATCAACCTGCTCAACAGCATCCTGCTGACCAAAGGCTACACCCTCGTCCGCCGCGACAAGTTGCTCATCCTCGTCGAAATCTCCGGCGGCATCCCCGAAGAAATCTTGCCCCGAGTCAGCGTCGCGGACCTCGACAAGCGAGGCTCCTTCGAAATCGTTAGCGTAATGTTCTCGCTCGGCACCAAACCCTCGGCAACCGTAATGGCCGAAGTTAAACCGATGCTCGGCAACTACGGCAAGATGGCTTTGCTCCCGCAGTCTAACCAATTGCTCGTCACCGAGACCGTCGGCAAGATGAAAGCGATCAATATGCTGATCGCCTCCGTCCCCAGCCCAACGCCTCCCCCCGCTGAGAAGCCCGCCGAGAAAGCACCGCCTCCTGTCCTGGAGACCTACCCTTTAGGCTCGCTCGATTTCACCGCCACTGCTGAAACGATCAAATCGATCGCACCCAGCGCCGTCATTTCCGGCGGACCCGCGACCCAGAAGATCATTGCTTACGCTCCACCAGCTCAACAGGAGTTGATCAAGAAACTGCTGGAGCAACTCAATTCCGGCACGCCTGTTCAAGAGCAAGCTCCTCGGCTCCAGGTCTATCAACTCGACAAGCCAGTTGATCCCAAACAGTTTGCCGAGCAGATGGCGCTGGTAGCCCCGACAGCGAAAGTCGCGGTCGA
>JBJTQD010000811.1:0-3325 GCA_046075445.1 Planctomycetota bacterium | reverse complement strand
TGAACCGGGGGCTGGCGCGACGACCGGGCTGACGAGGACGAGAACAACCAAAATACGCGCGGTGTATCCCCTAGGCTCGGCGCAGTGTGTCCCCTAGGCTCGGCAAAGCGTCTGTCAAACCGAGCGGGCGAGCTCGTCGAGTTCGCTGACCGCTTGCAGGGCGGCTGCGGCGGCGCCCATCGCGGTTGCTTGGTCGCCGAGCTTAGCCGGGACGATTTCGTAAATATCCCGCATTGAGGGGAGGACTCTTCGTTTTACCTCTTTGGAAATCGTTTGGACGAAAAGGTCAGGCATTGCCTCGACCAGTCCGCCGCCGAGGACCACGACGTCGGGTGCCAAGAGGTGAATCATCGTGACCACGCCGAGCGAGAGATATTCGGCAGCTGACTCGACAATCAGTCGAATCATCTTGTCGCCCTCTTCAATTGACTGGGCGATTTGAGCGCTGCGGATTTCGGCTAGGTCAGTTCCGGCAAGTTCTTTCAGATGCGGCGCAGCGCCGCGGAAGACGGCTTGAGCGGCGGCTCCGGAGATCGCCAAGCGAGAGGCGATTGACTCGAGGGTCCCGCTGTTGCCGGCTCCATCGAGCACGCCGCCGAGGGCCATCGGAATGTGGCCGATTTCCATGCAGGTGCAATTGGAGCCGCGGAAAATTTTGCCCTCGTACACACAACCGCCGCCGATTCCCGTACCGGGAAACAGCCCGACCACACAGCGTGCGTCCTTTGCTGCCCCGAAGCAGTACTCGCCATAGACGCCGAAATCGACGTCATTGCCGACCGTCACGGGGATGCCGAATTCGTCCTCGATTGATTTGCGGATGAGGACGTTTTCCCAGCCTAGATTGGGTGCCTCCCGGATGATCCCCTTCTTCAAATCGAGCGGACCGGGGCAACCGATTCCCAAGCCACGGATGTCAGCGGGGCGGAGTTGAGCTTCTTCCAAGGCCTCGCGAATGACCGAGTTGATTCGCTTCAGGCCCGCTTCCTTGCCTTCATGCCCTTTCGTTTTCTTTCGGCAACGTCCTATGACGTTGAACTTATCGTCGAAGACCTCGGCCAGCATTTTCGTGCCTCCGAGATCAAAACCGACCCAGAATTCCTTGCCTTCGGTGTCCATGCAAGTGGCTCCCCAAACCGCGATTGATGGCCTTATTCTGAAGAGAAATCGAACCCTCCAGTGCAAACCGCCCGTTCCATGGCAATGCCTGCTCCCCACAAGTATAGCTCTTTTCCTGCGAGCTTCACGGGAGTCAACGCCAAGAGCGGATCGCTTTCGGGAAAATTCTCTCGGCCCTCGGTGCTTGGCACTCGAACCGCGAATGTTAAGGTCGCTCGGATTTCGCTGCGTCAGCCGGCATTTGGAATCGCTGCAGTCGATGGTTGTACGAATCGAGTGCGATCACGGCCCCGGAAGAGTCGCAAACGAGTGACCACGGTTGATGAAACTGACCGGGGCCTCTTCCCGCCGATCCAAAGGTGGCGAGGCTCTGTCCGTCGCGAGTCATTTTTTGAATTCGATGATTGCCGAATTCGGTTACCAGAAGAGTGTTGTCGGGGCCGAGCCAAATTCCATAGGGGTAGCGCAATTGGCCGGCGCCGGTGCCCTCGCTGCCGATGATTTTTACCAAGCGGGGCGGGGTTGAGCTGAGGTCGAAGACTTGCAAGCGATGGTTGCAGGCGTCCGCGACCCAAAGCTGACCAGCTTCGTCGATCGCAAGAGCTTGGGGGCGAAGAAACTGTCCTGGCTCAGTGCCATGTCCGCCCCACTCGCAGATGTAGTTTCCGCTGGAGTCAAATTTCTGGATGCGATCGAAGTCGCCGTATTCGGAGACGTAGTAATTTCCCGAGGCGTCTTGGACTGCATCAGTCACGAAGCCGAATTGACCGGGTCCGCGTCCGTTGGTGCCCCCGATGGTTCGCTCGGGGACCAGCGTGCCGTCGGGGCGATAGAACAGAACGCGAAAGTAGTGGGTGTCGGCGACCATCAGCAGGCCGTCGTTGGCAAAGCCCAAACCGCAGGGCTTTCCGTTAGCGATTTCGGGAGTTCGCCAAGCGCGGATGAATTCGCCGCGGCTGGTTAAAACCTGGATTCGCCCTGTCATGTCGATGACGTGGATTTCGTCGGCTGCGTTGATTTCGATCGCTCGAGGCTTGGAGAAATGGCCATCGTCAACGCCTCGCTGGCCAATGATTTCGGCAAGTCCAGCCGATGGCGGCGGGTTGCACCCGAGGAAAAGGCTGAAGAGCAAGGCCAGCCCAAGTCCAATGCCAACGGTGAGCAATGCCTTGCAAAAGGATTGCGAAGGGTGGGCGGCGTTGTTTTCGGGAAACGCGGTCCGCGCAGGTTGTGGAGAGTAGTGGTTAGGCATGCGGCAGGCAGTGAGCGAACGGTAGAGGTAACGGGTATGTTATTTTAAGCGATTTGGTTGGCGTTTGGGGTGTTTGTGGATTCCTAGTGGTGGAATGGACGGGACTACTGGGACTCGTGTGACAAATGGTTGCGGTGGCGATCGCATTGTGCAATTCCGCATTCCACATTCTCAATTCCAACTTCATTCCTCCTCTTTTTCCCCGGCCCCTTTTTTTTGAGGGCATGGTCTGCGATTCTAGTAGCCGACACCTTGGGGCCACTTTTTCCGGGGTGGTTTCGACAGGGTCATAGCGGCAACTGCAGCGGCATTGGAACATGGCACCGGTCATTCTCGACCTGAAAAAAGCGGAAGACTCGCGCGACGCGATTCACTATGCCGTCGAAGCGCTGGCGGCTGGGAAGCTGATCGCTGTGCCGACCGAAACCGTTTACGGGATCGCCGCCAATGGGCTGAACGAAGCGGCGGTTCGGCGATTGGCTGAGCTGAAAGAGCGGAACGATCCGTTTTATTTGCCCTACGCGGTCAAGAGCGCGGATGACGCTCTCGATTTCGCTCCTGACATGTCCCCGTTGGCCCGGAGGCTGGCTCGTCGATGTTGGCCCGGTCCGTTGACGTTGGTGCTCCCGGGACCGCATCGGGACAGCGTGGTCCGGCGGCTGTCGAAAACAGTTCAGCAGCTGACCACAACCGACGGTTCGATTGGCTTGCGGGTTCCATTTCACCCGGTGACGCAGCAAATTCTTCGGCTCTCGGCGGGGCCTACCGTTATGACCTCGGCCAAACTGGCCAGTGGAAATTCGGCAACTACGGTCCCGGAAGTCTTGTCGGCGGCGGGAGATTTGGTCGATTTGGTGCTCGACGACGGGGCCTGCCGGTTTTCTCAACCTTCGACGGTGGTAAAAATTGAAGACACTCAGCTGCAGATTCTTCGGAGCGGCGTTTTGGATGAAC
>JBJTQD010000810.1:0-2174 GCA_046075445.1 Planctomycetota bacterium | reverse complement strand
GCAGGTAACGCACCAACCAGCCGCGCACAAAAAGCTCCTCCGCCAGTGGAACCACCAGCATCAATACGCTGAAGCGAACCAAAAGAAACCAACTCACAGACAAAGTCGAGAAACTCTCGAAGGGATTTACTCCGGGCCGCTGGGGCAGCATCCCCTGCAAGCCAACCGTCTGCAGCAACTGAGACTCAAGCCCCAAACTGCAGAGCCCCACCCAGAGCATCACGCCGAGCAAGCCAAGGACCAGCGACCAAAGACTGAACCGCCACGGAAACACCGCCAGATAAACTCGGCGGTGCCACCAGAGAATGCCGCCGACAACCAAGACTTGGGCCAAAGCAGAAAGAAAGGCCCGCCAATCAAAAGTTGACGAAATCGCGGGCTGCGCAGAGCCAACCGCTTGCGAAGCCGCTTCAGGAACTAGCCAGCTCACAATAGCCGGTACGGCCAGCAGCGCGACAAATGGCAATACAAAGGGGAGGGGGCTCTCTCCCACAGAGTAATTTGCGCTGGCTTGATTCGCATCGTCCACCAAACTGGAATACTCCCAAACAAGTGTTGCGGAAAGCCCGATCCTTGCTATCGACGCCAAATCGTAACCCCACGCTGGGGCAATCAGCAACCTCAAGACAAGCCGAAAGAAGCCCGGCCGAGTTTCATTTCTTGCTCAACTCGCAGGATTCCCGAGAAGACGGTCTCATCGGTCACCGCTATAATTCCGGCTGATGATCGGGGCTAGCCGTTTCAGGAGTCTGTTTATGAAACCCTGTTTCTCCAAGAGTGCGAATCTCAATTGTCCAGTTCGTTGGACAAGTGAAAAGCCAAACCGGAACAACAACACTTACCGCGAAGGCACGCCGCTCAGCCGCATCCTTGCTTGCCTGCTCTGCTTTGCTCTTTCCTTTACCGCTTTCCCCGCAGTCGCGCAGGAAGAATTGACCGAAGCCGAATATACGGCGAAACGGGAGGAGATGGTTCGCCTGTTCATCAAGGGAGCCGGAATCAAAAACGAGCGAGTCATTCAGTCAATGCTCGACACGCCCCGCCATGAGTTCGTCCCCAAGAAGGATCGCTCGCGGAGTTATTTGGACGCCGGTTTACCGATTGGCGACAAACAAACTATCTCGTCGCCATTCATCGTCGCCTTCATGACCGAGGCTCTCGACCCGCAGCCCACAGATAAGGTTCTGGAAATCGGTACCGGCAGTGGTTTTCAAGCAGCTGTACTCAGCCCGCTCGTCAAGGAAGTCTACTCGATCGAAATCGTTGAGACTCTCGGCAAGAACGCTGAGAAAGTCTTGAAGAAACTCAACTACGACAACGTCTTCACTAAAGTCGGAGACGGTTACCTCGGTTGGGCCGAACACGCGCCGTTCGACAAGATCATCGTCACCTGCTCACCCGAAGAAGTCCCTCAACCCCTGCAGGAACAACTGGCCGAGGGTGGAGTCATGGTTGTCCCCGTAGGCAAGCGCCATCAGCAGACGCTCTACATGTTTCGAAAGAAAGATGGCAAACTGGTTCCCGAGTCGCTGCGACCAACCTTGTTTGTGCCAATGACTGGCCAAGCCGAAGACGAACGCAAGGTGCTGCCGGATCCGGCTAATCCGAAACTACTCAACGCTGGTTTTGAGGAAGGGACCGACAAACTTGGTTTCGTTAACGGCTGGTATTACGACCGCCAAGTGACCTGGCGTTCGGAAGATGGCGAAGCAACCGACACCACCAATAAAGCTGCCGAGGATAAAGCCGCCGAGGGCAAAGCCTACATCGAAATGTTCAACGATGTTCCGGGCCAAGCCGCGCACCTTTTGCAAGGCCTCGCGATTGACGGACGCAGCGTCTCCAAAATGCGATTTGGAGGAATGGTCAAATACAAGAATGTCCAGCGCGGGCTGGATGAAGAAGACCAGCCTTACATCGCTTTGACGTTTTACGACAAGAATCGCAAAGAGATTTCGACCGAATATTTCGGCCCCTTCCTGGGCAACCAAGAGTCTTGGAAAAGCTATCAAAAAGAAATCCGCGTGCCCGTTGGCTCCCGCGAAGCGATTTTGCGAATCGGGCTGTTCGGAGCAACCGGCAAGATCTACTTCGACAAGCTGATGCTCGAGAAAATCGATTAGTTAGCCGACCGTTGGCGTGGCGCGAAGCAGCGCCTACCAAGCAGCGCCTAC
>JBJTQD010000809.1:0-7014 GCA_046075445.1 Planctomycetota bacterium | reverse complement strand
CAAGCCGACGGTTCTTATCTGGCCGGCGGACAAGCTCCAAGCCAAGAAGTTCTGACTTTAACAGCAGCAGCAGGTTCGGGAACCGTGCGAACCCTTCGGCTGGAAGCGCTCGCCGACCCCAGCCTTCCCCGCAGCGGCCCCGGCCGCGCGGACAACGGCAACTTCGCGCTCGGAAACATTGCGTTTGAAGTTGTCGATCAGAAGGGACAAGCCAAATCGCTCAAGCTCGTCAATCCGCGGGCAACTCACCAGCAAAACGGCGAGGTACTTTCGCTTGCCGCCTCGATCGACGGCGACCCGGTTTCCGGCTGGGCGGTCGATGGACAGATCGGCAAGAGCCAAGCCGCCGTCTTTGATCTGGCTGAGCCGCTGGAGTTGCGGTCGGGGGATCACCTACGCGTCACGCTGACCTTCAATCACCCCAATGCGCGGCATGCGATTGGACGGCCGCGACTTTCCTGGAGCGACCGCCCTGACTTGGCGGCAGAAGTCGGAGAAGCCGGTCCGCCGCGCGAGATAGTGGAAGCGATTGAGCGACTTGCACCGATCGCTGCCAACCAGCAAATCGAACTGTCGCAGCTCACACAAAATCAGGATTGGGCTGCTGTCTCCGCGTGGTATCGCCCGCAAGCCGTCCGTCACCAGCAACTTGCTGCGGAGGTCGCTGAAATCGAGCGAAAAGGTTCCGGCGCGAAGATGACGCGCGTCCTCGTCACTGCCGAGGGACTGCCTCACCTTCCGCATCACGCCGACGATCGCGGCTTCCCACACTTTTATCCAGAGACTCATCTGCTCCGCCGCGGCGATGTCGCCCAGAAGGTTGAGGTCGTCTCGCCCGGATACCCACGGGTGCTGCACCGCGGACCGGCAGCGGATACCGACTTGCAGATCGCGCCTCCGGCGGAACGCAATTCGGCGACGAGCTATCGCCGAGCCGCGCTCGCCAACTGGCTGACCAATCTCGACTCGGGAGCTGGACCGCTGGTTGCCCGCGTGATGGTCAATCGGCTCTGGCAACATCATTTCGGCCGCGGGATCGTCGCGACGCCGAATGACTTTGGGACCGTGGGCGAGCGGCCAACGCACCCGGAACTTTTGGACTATCTGGCGGGCGAACTGATTCGCAGCGACTGGAGACTCAAACCGATTCATCAAGCGATCTGCACCAGTGACACTTATTTGCAGGGAAACAAACTGGCAGACGATCCGCGATTAGCTGTCGACTTGGACAATCACTTTGTTTGGTACCAGGCTCCACGGCGTTTGGAAGCCGAGGCGATTCGCGATGCGATGCTGTCGGCCTCAGGGCAACTCGACCGAACGATGTATGGCCCGGGGACGCTCGACCAGAACATGCGTCGCCGCAGCGTTTACTTTTTCATCAAGCGGAGCGGGTTGATTCCGATGATGATGCTGCTTGATTGGCCCGAGCATCTGGTCAGCATCGGCCAGCGGCAGACGACGACCGTCGCGCCCCAGGCGCTGATGTTCATGAACAGCCCCCAAGGGCGACAGTACGCCGAAGCGTTTGCCCAGCGAATTTCCAGTGCCGGTGACGAAACGGCGAGCGTGCGGCTCGCTTATCAACTCGCGCTGTCGCGCGACCCGAGCGGTGACGAGCTGAAAGTCGCTGCGGATTTCATCGAGGGTGCAAGGTCGCTCCGCCGAGATCAAGGCCAAACCGAAGTCGACGCAGCTGCGTTGGCTGATTTTTGTCAGCTCCTGTTTGGCTTGAATGAGTTCATTTACGTCGACTAATTCCAAAAACGAGAAACCTGCTCGACAGGATTTAGCCTTATGAATAAACACAACCTCCCGCTGAACAACTTGAGTGGTTCGGGCCTCTTCCGACCGCGGCGCGATTGGCTGCAGCGAATGGGCTGTGGCTTCGGGCTCATCGGTTTGACGGGTCTGCTGGCTGAGGAGGGACTCGTCTCTCGGGCGGCGGCCGATGATTCCACTTTGACCAGCGTCGACCCACTCGCTCCGCGCCAGCCGCACTTTGCGCCAAGGGCCAAGCGAGTTATCTGGATCTTCGTCAACGGCGGTCCGAGTCAGGTCGACACTTGGGACTATAAGCCGCAATTGGAGCGGGCCCACGGCAAGTCGATTAAAGAGTTCGACGCGAGTTTCTCGAACACGACTGGCTTCTTTAAAGACGCGGTCGGCAACCTGATGAAGTCGCCATTTGAGTTCCGTCCTCGCGGCAACTGCGGCAAGATGGTCTCCTCGATCTTCCCGCACTTGGGCGAGCACGTCGACAAGATGGCCTTCATTCATTCGGGCTTCACCGAATCAAACAACCACTCCCCTGCCCTGTTTGCAATGAACACGGGGATGGCACGGATGGGATTTCCCTGCGTTGGTTCCTGGGTGACCTACGGCCTGGGGAGCGAGAGTCGCGACTTGCCAGCCTTTGTCGTGATGAGTGACCCGAAGGGCCGAGGCCTGCCCAAAGGACATGCCGCCAACTGGAGCGCTGGCTTTTTGCCGGGCGTCTATCAGGGGACTCACCTGCGGCCAACGGGCGACCCGATCGATAATCTCAAACTCCCCTCGCAGCTAACGGCCACAACCCAGCGCCGTCAGCTAGACGCGCTCAAGCAACTCAACCAGTTGCACTTGTCTCAGCACGCCGCAGAGACCGATCTCGCGGCGCGGATTGAGAGCTTCGAACTCGCTTATCGGATGCAAAGCACGGCGCCTGAGACGATCAATCTGGCGGATGAACCAGAACACATTCAGAAACTCTACGGTATCGACGACCCGAAGTGCGATCACTTCGCTCGCCAATGCTTGATGGCTCGCAGGTTCCTTGAGCGAGGCGTTCGCTTCGTGCAAATCTATTCGGGCGGAATGGAAAACCAGCGGTCTTGGGACGGCCACATTGATATCGAGGGCAACCACCGCGAGTTTGCCGGCGAGACCGACCAACCCGTTGCCGCACTGCTTACCGATCTCGAGCAACGCGGACTGCTGAACGATACCTTGGTAATCTGGTGCGGCGAGTTTGGAAGATTGCCCATCGCCCAGTTGGGTGACAAACCGGGCCGCGATCACAATCCGCATTGCTTCAGTGCCTGGATCGCGGGAGGTGGCGTGAAGGGCGGCGTTAGCCACGGCGAGTCCGACGAGATCGGCTACAAAGCCGCTGTCAATCGCGTCCACTTGAATGACTTGCACGCGACGGTCCTGCACCTGCTTGGGCTGGACCACAAGCGACTAACTTATCTCTACAACGGACGCAACTTCCGGCTGACCGATGTCGCGGGCGAGGTGATCACGCCGATCCTGGCTTGAGCCAAACTTAGCGACTTAAGAAGGAAAGACAGGGGTAAACACAGAGACCACAGAGAGCGCGGAGAGGAAGAGTGGAGAGGGGATAAAGGAAGAGAAGGGAGAAGAAGAGAATAAGGAGGGTGGGGAGAGTAGCGTTGGGATGGTAGGGGCCTTGCGATTTGGTTTTGTGAGAGCTTTGGCCGACGAATTTTTTTGCGGCTGAATCCATCAAAACATTGAAAATCAAACTCGCCTTCTCTTCTCAGTGTTCTCTGCGTCTCTGTGTTTACCCTCTTTCTTTCCGCTCTCTCCCCGCCAGACGACTTTGTGCCAAGTCAGCTTTCCGCAGCTTGGACAGCGGAGCAATTTGCGAGGCTCGCCGGCTGCTTTCCAGCGGATGCCGCCGAGCTCCCAGATCGACCTCCCTTTTCCGCAAGGGCACTGGGCGATCCATTGTCGCGAGTCCTTTTCCATCGAGTCGCTCCAACTGCGAGGCAGCAGCCATTTGGCGAAGCGTTGAACTCGACTTAGTTTCTGCTCACTCTGCATGAGGGCACCTGCGAAAAACGGGTGGCTACCGACATTGGCCTTAAGGCTGAGGTTAAATTGTAAGCGGATCGGTAACAGAAATCTTCACTTTCAGGTCATTCGATGGATGTCAAACAGCACTCTCAGCTCGATTCCTTTATCACGAAGGATGGCTCGACGATTCGCGAATTTCTCTCGCATCGGAACTCCGGGATTCGCAATCAGAGTCTGGCTGAGGCCCGGGTCCCTCCAGGAATCCGCACCCAATCGCACTATCATCCGGCAAGCGAAGAGATTTATTACATCCTCTCGGGCGAGGCACAGATGTTCCTCGATGGAGAGATGCGGTTGGTTGGCCCAGGAGATGCCATCGCAATTCCGCCGGGACGAATTCACTCAATTGAAAACGTTGGCGCGACGGAGCTGATTTTTCTCTGTTGCTGCGCCCCCGGTTATGAGCATGAGGATACGATTCTGGTAAGTTGATGCGGCGGTCACTTATGCAAGCTGGCAAGGACTGGATTACTGACCTGTTTCGCGGGAGGAAAAATGCCTGAATCATCGACAGCCTTCGCGGCACTGCAAAAAATCTACGGAGGTCCTGAAGTGACGGGAATGGGAAGTAGCGTCACCGAGGTTGCTTTGCCCGAGCCAGGAAAGCTGGAGGAAATCGCCAAGCAGCGCTATCAAAAATTCTGCGGCGAGATTTGGGAGCGGTTTGGTCCCGAGAATTGGATGAGCCAGTGGGCAGAGGTCTACCGCCGTCCGGCTGGGCAAACCGGCAAAATCCTTGAGGAGTTGCGGGGCCTGAAGGACCACACCGCTTCCATGGCAGGCTCGATGATCCTCGATAATATCGACGAACCAGAGACAGCTCATGCAACCCTCTCCGAAGTCTTCGATGACCCGGCGATCGACGGGCTTTCGATCTTTCGTTTGGGAGATGGCGAGGCTTACAGTGGCCTGTTGATCGCCGCCGATCGCGGACCGGGTCAACCGGCCATCTTTCTGACTTTCCTGATGGACTGAGCCGCTCGCACTACGAGTTCCCAGGCGGCTGGGATTTCCGCGGCGACTACGATTTCCGCGGCGGTTGGCTCCGTTTCCTCTTGCCCGATTTCGCCGGACGGGCCGCGGCTTGAGCAGTCGTTCGGGCTCGTGTTCGAAATGAGAGTTGCTGTAGCTGAGCCGCCACATCGACATTCACGTATTCGCCTTCACCCAGCGACGTCGGCGCAAAATTGAGTATGCCGCTCACTCCCGCACCCCAAAGTCGCCGCGCCACGTCCATCGCCGCGTCGGCTGGAACCGCCAGCATCGCCAGATTCACTTGCTGCTGTTGGACAACTTGCTCCAACGCTGCCAAATCCTGGACGATGAGCCGGCCAATCCGTAGGCCGATTTTTTTCCGGTCCGTATCGAAAGCGGCCACAATCTCGAATCCCCGAGATTGAAAACCGGGATACGATATCAAGGCTCGGCCCAAGTTACCCATGCCGACCACAATCGTCCGCTGGGTCAACGAGAGCCCTAGCGAGTCTCTGATCTGCTCGATCAGGTAGCGAATGTTGTAACCTCGTCCGCTTACTCCACTGACACCAATAAACTGAAAGTCACTGCGAATACTGGCTGAAGTTACTGCCAGTCGCTCGGCAAGTTTCCCGCTGGAAATACTCTCCTCACCCCGCGCCAGAAGATCTTCCAGTTCGCGAAGATAAAGCGTCAATCGCGAGACGGTGGCAGCAGGCACCGGGCCGGATCGAGTACAACGTTTGCGGTTGGAGTGAGACATTGCTGTAAAATAGTCGCAAAGAGCCCTCCCGGGGAGAGGTAAAAGGAAGAACCGCGGTGACTCGGTTTGCGAACTTCCTCACTAGACAGTTCAAGACGTTTCCAAAACGCGTCTTGAGCAACTCGCTCTCAGTAACATTTGATAGACAATTTCAAGCCGAATCATTCCCAAGTCCGCGATAGCTCCTTTCTCGGCCAGTCCCACTGCTAGAATTGCCCCAACCGACTCTCTGCAAGGTGAATTCTATGGCTTACATCAAGTTTATTTTCTGGCTCGCACTGTTCTGTCTAGCCGGCAGCGCCATGGCTCAAACCGAGCTTCAACTCGCGGCGGGCTCTTCAGCAAGCTACAAGAATCTTCCGCCTGAACTCAACTTGGTTCCTCAGACTCTGCTCGGCTTGATTCACGCCCCAGAGGTTCAGCAGGAGATCGGACTGGAGAATGCGACAAGCGAGAACTTTCTTCGCCAACTTCGGGAAATCGATGGCCCTTGGTGGCGATCGCGCATCCTTCCCGAGTCCGAGCGCCGCAGCATTATTGCCAAGCAGGAGCAGCTTTTGATTGACTTACTCAGTCGGACGCTTTCCGAATCGCAAATCAAGAGACTGCGTCAACTGGAATTACAGGCTCAAGGCCCTCGGATGCTACTGCGGTCGGAGGTGATCGACTTTCTACAGCTTACTGCCGCTCAGCAAACTGAGGTCAATTCCATTTTCGCGAAGTCCGAAAAGCTAATTTCGGAAGCAAATCTTCCTGCGAATCGCGGTGATGAAACAAAACTCAACGCCGCGCGGCAAGCCAAAGGCGATGAACTCGCCGCGGCATTGAAACTGCTAACACCTGAACAGCAACGCGCACTACAGGAACTGCTCGGGGCGAGTTTTGAGACTGCCAAGCTCAGCCGAATCTACCCGTTGGCACCCGAATTGATCGAGTCAAAGGCTTGGGTCGGCAACCGGCAAGTGAAGCTGGAAGACCTGAGAGGAAAAGTTGTCCTTTTGCATTTTTATGCTTTTCAATGCCACAACTGCAAAGCTAACTTCAAACAGTACAATCGCTGGCAACAGACGTTAGCAGAACGCGGTGTGGCGGTAGTCGGAATCCAGACTCCGGAACTCGCCGAAGAGCGGGACCCGCTGAAGGTCGCGGCGGCCGCCGAGGAACAAGGGTTTGAATTCCCAGTCCTGCTCGACCTTGAGAACGCCAATTGGGAGGCTTGGGGAAACACCATGTGGCCCACGATCTACGTGATCGATCGCGAAGGTTACATCCGCTTGTGGTGGCAAGGCGAACTGAACTGGCAAGGTGCCAAGGGCGACCAAGCCATCGAAGAGCTGGTCGAGAAGCTGCTCAAATAACCGACTCGTCCGGTTCTCGATTACTTCCTGAACTAGAGACTTTCGGCCGACTTGTTT
>JBJTQD010000808.1:0-1804 GCA_046075445.1 Planctomycetota bacterium | reverse complement strand
AGGGTGCTAAAACACGCGGTTTTCCACGTTTTTACTCTGACCAACGGAGCAGTTTTTAGTACGGATTAGCACGAAAGGGTTACAAAGGGTATGGGCGACCCATCCTAAAGCCCCTGCAAAGGATTCAGCCTGGCCATGTTCAAAAGGTGAACCTCTCGGTTTTTTTTGAAAGGATTGCAAGCAGATCCGGAGTGGGTCTGCTGACAGATGCAGCAAGGCAAGATACTGGGAGCTGTTGTTAGTGGAACATAAGGAAACCAAAACGTGTACTGGTCTACCGCTTGGCCAACTCTTCTTCCAGTTCCTTGATGAGGTCCAATCTTTCTTTAACTGTCGACTCCAGAATCTCGACTTTTTTCTTTATGGAGTCCCGTCGCTGTTCCAAGCCGGCGATTCTTTGCATGATTTGGTTGCTCTCCTCGATTTGACGCCCGACGCGAATCGCAGCCGTCAGCTGCTCGTCGACCTGACCTAGTCGAGCCTCTTTTTCGGCGATCTCCAGTCCAGTCTGTTGAATGGCGGCCAGAACGGGGCGACTCCATTCGCTGGCCGCGGCTTCCTTCTCCAAGATCTCCGCTTCCAGTTCAACAACCCGCAGAGAAGCCTTCTCCGCTTCGATCCTCAACTTGTTCAGCTCTTCCAGAGAATTCGCTCCGTTGTTGAATAGTTCCAGGGCCTTGTCTCGCAGTTCAAAAGAAAGGAGCTCAATCCTCTTGGCAATCCCCAATTTCTTTTCAAGCAACTGGGTCTGGAAATGGGTCTGTTTGGTGAATTGCATCTTTGATTCGTCAGGCTTGTCTTCACTCAGAACGCTCAATTTGGAACGCAGCCCCACCAAGTCGATTTTCAGCTGAACCCGCATCGTTTGCAGCAGCGTTGAAACTTCCTTATGGGATTCGGGTGCCACCGTTGACTGGGCAATCGCTTGATCCCGCTCGATCCTCTCCTTGGTAGCCGATTCGATCTCGATTTGGATCGCTTCAAGCTGTTGAACCAATGCGGGCCGCTTTTGTTCGATGCTTTCCAATTCTTTTTTTTGATACTCAAGTTGCTCGACGAGTCGTTCTTTCGGCCAGTCCCGCAGCCGAGTTTGAGCTTGAGCAGCTGCGGATATCATCGTCAGGCTGCAAACGCAACAGATCAAAGGCCAGCGAATCAAACTATCTGAAAAGGTCATTTGGTTTCTCCTGCGTCAGGCTAAAAAATAATCGATGGTTGGTCGGAAAACACTCAAAAGTCTGCCAGCAAGGACTTGGCTCGCTGGGCGGCGGCGGAATCGGGGAACTCACTGATCACGTAGAGCAACTGAGCCCGGACTCCGTCCGTCTTGTAGCCGGAGAAAAGACTCGTCTCGGCTGTCCAAAAAAACGTCTCCGCCTTGAGCGTGTCCTCGTCAACCGCCAGTTCCGGTCTGCCCGATTCCTGAGCTTCCTCAAAAGCCAGGCTCGAAGACTCCGCTTGCTCCAGCTGCTGATAGGCCAGCTCAAGCTCCTCTCTCAGACTGCGGAGCCGCTGGAGTTCGGCTAGCGCTTCAGCGGCTTTTGTCGTTGGCTCGGACGGTAGGGTCGAAGATGGACTGGGTGGCGTGTCAACCAGTTGCATCGGGCTGCGCGAGTTCAGCAGCGACCAGCCCCAGTAAAACGCGGTGAGGAGCCCTGCGGTTGTGATGGCGAGGATCCAGCCTCGCTGGCGACGAAGGCCTTTGCGGTCTCGGGTGTCCGGCGCGACCGAGTTTGCGCGCTCAAGCTCGTTAGTTGGCTGTCGCGAGAGCTCGAGCAACTGAGCCTGGAACTGCGGCGGGATC
>JBJTQD010000807.1:0-7323 GCA_046075445.1 Planctomycetota bacterium | reverse complement strand
CCACCCTGACCACCGCGACCGCCACTTGGCCCCCCGCCAACACGCCTCCCTTGAGCGGCCGGGCGCTAGCCGCCGGTGCCCCCTCGCGTCGCCCGCCCCCGCCAACACGCCTTCCTTGAGCGGCTGGGCGCTAGCCGCCGGTGGTCGCGAATACAGCCTTGCAACCAAAGGATTACTCTCGCCGAGCGTAGCTTCGGACCCCAAGGCCCACAACGCATCGCCCTTCGCTCTCACCTGCCTGCGGAACGGCGAGTTGGTCGCTTGATTCCACCGGCGGCTAGCGCCTTGCCGCTCAGAAAATCAATCGTGGACGATTGAAGACTATTCGTTTCGCAACCTTGCGTCGCCCGCCCCCGCCAACACGCATTCCTTGAGCGGCTGGGCCCTAGCCGCCGGTGGTCGCTCGCGTCACCCGCCCCCGCCAACACGCCTTCCTTGAGCGGTCGGGCGCTAGCCGCCGGTGGTCGCGAATACAGCCTTGCAACCAAAGGATTACTCTCGCCGAGCGTAGCTTCGGACCCCAAGGCCCACAACGCACCGCCCTTCGCTCTCACCTGCCTGCGGAACCGCGAGTTGGTCGCTTGATTCCACCGGCGGCTAGCGCCTTGCCGCTCAGAAAATCAATCGTGGCCGATTGAAGACTATTCGTTTCGCAACCTTGCGTCGCCCCCTCTCCTACTTCGTCTCCGGCTTAGTCACCACGATCCGCCCATGCTCGGCAACCCCGAACGCCGTCAAGTAGAACAACCGGCCGGCGCTCGCGATTTTATCAAAGTCAATTCGCGCCAACTCGTCGGTGGGCTGGTGGTAATCCGGATGGAAGCCGCCAAACAGAAACGCGACGGCGACTCCCTTGTTGTAGAAGCTCGCTTGGTCGCTCCGCCCGAAGACGCTCTCTTCGTCGTATTCAAAAGTAAAATTCACGTGCCGGTTGGCAGCGAGAATGATGTCGTGCAGTTCCGTCTGACCTTGCTTGCTGCCGATGAGATGCAGCGTCTGCTCATTCTCGGCCGCCGTCTCGCCTTCCTTCTCTTCGTTGCGTCCCACCATGTCGATGTTCAGCATGCAGATCATTTTGTCCAGCGGCAAAGTTGGCGCGTCAGTGTAGTGGCGAGATCCAACCAGCCCCATTTCTTCTGCGGCAAACCAGATGAACAAGACACTGCGCTTAGGCCGCTGGGAATTCAGCGACATCGCGCGGGCAATCGAGAGGATCGCCGTCGACCCCGACCCATTGTCATCCGCTCCGTAATAAACATTCCCACCACGTTCGCCCAAGTGGTCGAGGTGCGCGCCAATCACGAGGTACTCGTCTTTTAGTGCTGGGTCTGAACCCTCTAGCCAAGCGATCACATTCGGCACGGCTGCGGATTCTTCTCGAATCCGGAGCGAAAGAGCAACTTCGAAATCAGTGGGATGATGAGCGATGACGGCTTCAGCCGGTGTCTCGAGCTCAGCGGCCTCGCCGTCTTCAGCGGGCGTCTCTAGCCAAGCGGCCTCGCCGTCAACTGCCTTCAGCAGCTCGTTGGCTGCGGCTCGGGTAATCGTCCCCGACGCGCTGGTCGATCGCTGCCGACCATCGCGACGCAGCAACTGCGAACTCGAAGCAACCGGTTTTTCAACTACCCGCAAGGTCAACGCAGGCCCTTTGCGAGCGATCATGAACGGAGCCCGCCCGGCGTTTGCTTCGTCTGTCACAAACACTACGACGCGTTCCCGCAAGTCGAGGTCGTCGGGCAGCGTCGCATTTTCCCCGCGCAGCCGCAAAAACGTGACCTTGCCATTGACTAGCGACTGGTCGGCGAATCGGTCCAGCCCGATGCTGCCATCACAAGCAATCTTCAGATTCTTCGGCCCAGTTAGCGCGGAGTCAGCCGCGTCTACACTCAGTCGCACCATCGGCAACATCTGAAAATAGGTGCCACCTTCGCCGCGAGGCTCGAGTCCATACTCGGCGACTTTACCGGCGATCCAGTGAGCTGCCTTGGTGTAGCCCGCTTGCCCAGTGCCGCGGCCCTTGAACTGCGGACCAGCGAGGACCGAAAGAAATTCCTTCGCCTGCTCAGGCGTGATCGAATCGTAGCCCACCTTCAAAGCGTCACTCACCGGCTCGGCGCCCGCGAACTGGGCCTCAACCACACTTCCGCCGAGCAATCCGCAACAGGCAACGATCAACCCAACCAACCACCCAGACTTTCGAAGCATGGAACCAACTCCAAAACAGCCGTAAGCAAACAGAAACGCGCTGCGGAACAGTCTAACTCATAACCAAGACGAGAGCGAGTTTTTGGGAAATTCGGATTTGGGAATGTGGAATTTTCGCCGCCTAGTTCCTGTCGAGCACCAACCCCCAAACTTCAAAGACGAAAACATCAAACACAGAGTCACAGAGTTCGCAGAGCAAACCAAAAAACAAAACACCTTGCTCAAACCGATAAATTCGCTTCCAAACTGCTTGAGCCACGCTACTTAGCAAATCCCTTCCTGCGACTCTCTTTACACAACCTTTTCTCCTCCCCCACTCTTCCTCTCACCAATCTTCCTTTCCTATTACTTCCTCATTAGCGTCTGTCAGTGGTTCGCTTTCCTCTGTCTTCTATTTCTTCTTCATTAGTGCTGTTTAGTGGTTCCCCTGCTTTTCCCTTAACTACTGGCGCTCCGATAACTTTTCAGTGCCTTCAGGAAAACCCAGCGACTGGCGAGCAGACTCAACACCGCCGCAAGCACCGCGTACCCCGCGAGTGACCATTCCCACCAGCGCCACGGCGTCCCCAGCGGCTGGGCCAGCACCCGCGCCGGGATATTGGAGACAACCAGCACGGGGATCACAAACGTAAACGTTCCCCACAGCGCCCAACCCATCCCACTGCGCTGATAAATCTCCATCGGATAACGATAGAAGTTGGTGATGTAAAACCAGAAGTCGTACAGGTTCTGGTTTCGACCCAGCCAAATGCTCGTCGAGGCGAGCGCAAGCATCACGCTGTACATCACCGCCACGCCGCAGACGATGAACAGCAAAAACGCGAGCACCGTGAAAACAGAAAACTGCAAATGCTTTTCCGGGTCGCTGAGCAGCTGAGCCACACTGTAGCCAATCAGCGCCAGTCCCAAGCCGCCATTGGCCAACTGGCTCCAATTTGTCCGCGGAAAGGAGACTAGAACCTGTGGGTCAATCGGCTTGAGGAGAACGAAATCAAGGCTGCCCGTGCGGATCAGGTCGCTGAACTCATCAAAGTTCTGCATGAAGAAGGTCTGGATCAGGCTGTTGATTACCCAAATCGTCCCGAGGAAGACAAAGAACTCGTGCTCGCCCCAGCCTGTGTCGCGGCCGATCGAGTCGGTAAAGCGGTAAATGATCTTAAAGAGCATGAAATTCATCACGGCCCAGGACATCGACGAGATGCACTGCAGGATGAAGTCCGCTCGGAAAGACATGTCGCGAATCAGCGAATTGCGGCAGAAGGTGCTGATTACCCGAAAGTAATTCGCTCGGCGGTATCCCGTTGGCATCGGCGTCTCGCTCCTCAAACTAACCTCCGTAGGCGCTGTAACGTCTCACCCCGCGGCTCCACATCCAGCGAGCCAGCACGATGAAGAACAAAACCCAAACCGCTTCGATTGCCAGTCCACGCCACATTTCTTCCGAGGAGAGTTTTCCGAGGAAGACTGCGGCTGAGAAATAAGCCAGATATTTGAGCGGCAACCAATCAACTGCAGCTCGCAGATTGACCGGTGATTCGGGGAGCAACTCCAACGGGAACATATGCCCGGAAAGGAGAAAGTTCAGCAGCATGTAGATAAAGCCGAGCGAAGCGACCTCGAGAAACCAGAAGGAGACCAAGCCGAGGCAGATTTCAATGAAGAAGCCGAGCAGGAACGAGAGTAGCAGCGAGAGAAAGAAGACCAGCATTTCCTCGGGGGCGGGCCAGCCGTTGAGGAAGAATCCGCGGCAGAGGAAAAAGACGAGCGTGAACGGCAGTGCGGCGATGAAATAGTAAACCAACTTGTGGGCGACTCGCTGCACCAGCAGACAGCCGATCATGTCGACCGGCTGAATCAGAAACTTCTTGACTTCCCCGCTGCGAATTGAACGCGCGACGCCGCTCGTCAGCCCCGGCATGCTCGAGAAGGCTCGCGTGATCGTCACCATTAGGTAATAGGCCACCATGTCGCCGTAACGGTATCCGGCGATTTTGCCGTCGAGACTTTCATCGGGTCGGCTGGAGATTACATCGTAAATCGCCCACCAAAGAAAAATCTGAGTCAGCGTCGGCAGGAATCGCATTAAAGTGCCGAGCATGAAATCGCCGCGGTAGACCAACCGCTCGTTGACGGCAATCAGGAAGAAGGTCCACCAAGTTTGAACTTTCGCCAGCATCCGCCGCTCCTTATTTGCTGGCTTGAGCAGAAGCTTCGGAGTCGGCGTTCGCCTTAGTGAACACGGCGGCGATTACTTCTTCCAGCGGCGGGTCCTCGACGACGATATCGTCAATCTGTTTGGTCGCGAGTAATTGGCCCAGCGTCTTGGCGACGTCATCGCGGCCAACGCGGAACTTGAATTTTGGCGGCTGGAGTTCGACGATCCCGGGGAATTTTTCTAGACCGGCAAACTCCTCGTCCTTGCCCAGTTCCAGCGTGACGATTTTGTCGCTGCTGAACTGGTCGATGATCCCCGAAAGCGATCCGTCGTACTGAATCAGCCCGCCGGCGATGACGACGACCCGCTGGCAAAGCGCGGCGATGTCTTTCATGTAGTGGCTGGTCAGCAGAATCGTGATTCGCCGCACCTGCTGATAGTGCTTGAGGAATTGCTGGATTTTGTGCTGGGCGATGACGTCCAGCCCGATCGTGGGCTCATCGAGAAACAGCACTTCCGGCGAGTGGAGCAGCGCTGCGATTAGTTCCATCTTCATCCGCTCGCCAAGAGAGAGTTCGCGCACAGGGCGAGTCAGCAGCTTTTGCACGTCCAGCAGGTCAGCCAATTCGTCGACGGTTCGCTTGAATTGATCGGCTTCGAGCCGGTAGATGTGTTGGTGCAGTCGAAACGAGTCGGCCGCGGGGAGGTCCCACCAGAGCTGATTCTTTTGGCCCATGACGAGGGCAAAGCGGCGGCGGTACTCGTTGGAACGCTCCCATGGGACGAATCCCATCACGGTCGCTTGACCGGAACTGGGGTTAATGACGCCGGAAAGAAGTTTGAGCGTGGTCGTTTTGCCAGCCCCATTGGGGCCGAGGAAGGCGACAAATTCGCCTTGCTCGACTTGGAGATTGATTCCGCGAACCGCTTCGACTTCGCGATACTCGCGGTGGAAGAGTCCTTGTACGGAGGCCCAGACGCCTTCGCGTTTTTGGTAAACGCGATAGGACTTCCGCAGGTCTCGAATTTCGATGATGCTCATCTGCCCGATTATAGGCGTCCGCAGCGAAGTCCTTCGAGGGGAGGCGTTGGGGAGATTTTGAGCTGAATCGCTCAGCGGCTTGAGCTTTCCGCCGTTTGCCCGCTCAGCCCAGTCACCTATAATCGGCAGCGAACTCTGACCCGCCTGACAGGGAGCCCCGGAAAACGTGGACGCTGAAGCTTTTCGAATTGGAATTGGACATGACACCCACCGGCTTGGACCAGGTGGTCCCCTGCGGTTGGGCGGGATCGAATTGCCCAGCGACTACCACGCCATCGGACACAGCGATGCCGATGTGCTGCTGCATGCGATTACCGACGCTGTCCTCGGAGCCGCATCGATGGGCGACATCGGCGAATTGTTTCCCGACACAGCCGAAGAGAATCGCGGTCGCGACTCTGCGGATATGCTGACCGAGGCACTTTCCCGGGCAAGGCAGAGCGGCTTTCGGCTGGTCAATCTCGACTGCATCGTGCATCTGGAGCGGCCCAAGTTGTCGCTGCATAAGCAAAAAATCATCGAGCGAATTGAGACCATCGTCGGCTTGCCACCCTTTCGGGTCGGGCTCAAGGCGAAAACGGGAGAACAAGTCGACGCGGTCGGTCGCGGTGAAGCGATCATGGCCCAGTGCGTCGCCTTGATGTACCGCGAAGACCAAGCGAGTTATTGATCGAGCAACCGCTAGAGCATCGCGGAGCGCGGGCTGTGGTTGACTTGAAATGATGGAACGAGACACGAGTCGCAACAAGGAGGCAAACTTGAACCCATCGGAACGGGTGCTCGGGATCGACCCGGGGCTGAACACTACCGGCTATGGCGTGATCGACGTCCGCAACGGCCGGATTGAAATTGTCGAAGCGGGCGTGATTCGATCGCACCGAGGCGATTCGATCGAGCGGCGGCTACAGTCGCTTTACAAGGGTTTGCTCGAAGTGATCGACGCGCTCAAGCCCGGTGCGATGGCGCTGGAAGACCTCTACGCTCACTACGAGCGGCCTACGACTTCGATTCTGATGGGGCATGCCCGCGGCGTGCTCTGCTTGGCTGCCGCAGAGTCTTCGATTGCAGTCAACCACTACAAGCCGACGCAGGTCAAGCGAGTGCTGACCGGCAACGGCCGCGCTCCCAAGCCGCAAGTGCAGCTGGCCGTGATGCAGCAGCTGGGGCTGCCGAGCTTGCCCGATCCCCCCGACGTCGCCGACGCCCTCGCCATCGCCGCTTGTCATTACTATCTCTCCCGCAATCCAGCGAGTCTCCTGTGATCAGCAAAATCTCCGGCCAATTAATTCACCTCCAAGAAGAATTTGCCACCTTGGCAGTTGCGCCGTTTGAATATCAGGTGTTTATCTCGGAATTCACACGGCGGCAACTTCAGGGTCGAGTGGGCGAGCAAGTCACGTTGGTGACGATCCATTACATCGACGGTAATCCGCAGAAAGGCGGCCGGATGAACCCGCGGCTGATTGGATTCAACAGCGAAATCGAGCGCGAGTTCTTCGACCAGTTCTGCTCGGTCGACGGCGTCGGCGTGAAAAAGGCGCTCCGTGCAATGGTCCGTCCGGTTGAAGACATCGCCAAGGCGATCGAAGAGCAGGATTTCAAAGGCGTTTCGACGCTGCCGGGAATCGGTACCGCCATGTCAGAACGAATCATTGCCAAACTGCGGCGGAAGATGGGCAAATACGCTTTACTTGTCAGTCAAGGTCTCGGCACGACGACAACTGCCGAACGTAACGTCATCGACGATACCTATCAAATCCTGTGCTCACTCGGCCACTCTGAACTCGAAGCCCGCAAGATGCTCGACGGCGTCCTCAAAACCAAACGCAAATTCAAAGACGTCGAAGAAATGCTCCAAGCCGTCTACGACAACTCCGCCGCCAACGAGTAATCGCCGTTTTCAACCCGCAACCCGCAACCC
>JBJTQD010000806.1:0-2865 GCA_046075445.1 Planctomycetota bacterium | reverse complement strand
TCATCTCGAGAATTCGCAAGGGGTCCTCTTCTCCCAGATCCCAAGGAGCATTCTGGGTCTTGCCTTCGGAGCTCACTCGATCACGCTGAGTCAAAATGCTCTTCACGGTTCGCTCGCGAGCTTCGGTAAGCAGGTCAACGGTATCGCCAGCTTCCAGCGGTTGGTCGAACAGGTAGGCCCAACCTTCGTAGTAAATACGACAGTTTCGCAAAGGAAAATCGAAGGGGTTGGTAATCGTGCCGCTGAGTCGGCCAATCCCAGTATCGAGTTGGAGTTGGCTTCGGACCTTCAGCTCGCTTTGACCCGACCACTGGTACACCAAAGTCTTGGTCGATCGGACGGGAAAGGGGAATCCGAGCAAGCTAACCTTGATGTCATCGCCCGAGGCCTCAGCAAAGTGTCGATACCTCGACTGCCCGCTGCCGATGTTGCCTCCCATCGCTCCGCCGGGCAGAGCAAGCCAACTGGTTTGCTCATCAAATAACTTCGCCGGAATTCGATTGCCCAGGCTCCCTTTGACGTCGTGGACTCCCGCTTTGGGACTGTACAGCGAAGTCCAGTTGGTGCCGCGAAGTTGGCCGGTCCGCACATCGAGGTCGACTACTTCGAACTGATTGTACTGGAGTTGGTTGGGATACGAGCGATTTGCAAGCCAGTAGGTCAAACCGCAGAAGCCGAGAATCAGCAGCGGAAAAGTCAGCCAAGTCAATTCCATTCTTCGGCCGGGAAGGTTTCGAAGCAGGAAGTAATCGCCCGGCCCAGCGAGCAGGATCAGCAGACTGATTAACAAGGCCACGGTTGTGAACGAAATCAGGCTGACTCGAGAAAAACCCTCCAGCGGAATCCGCAACTGTTCACTCAGGTCGCGGTACATGCCATTAGTCACTGTCGACCGAGCATCTGGTGCCCGCTCTTCGCTCAAGTTGGCTTGCGTCAGAATCGCATCGAGTAGTCGCGGGGTAGCTTCCCATGAGCGCATTGGCTCTTTATCAATCGACAAAGCGGAGAAGGTTACTTGTCCCAAGCCAAATTGCTGGCGGATTACGAGCGGAACATCTTCCTGCGAGACCATAACCTGCCCCTGCGGCGTCCGCAGTCTGGCAACCGGAACGCCGGCGTCGCCCAAAGCGACCAATGGTTTTTTTGCCTTGAGCAAAAAGTCCAGCCTGGAAACGCCATCGAGCGGTTCAAAGCCGGTCAGCTCACCCGGAACCAAACCACCAAATTTCGCAGTGGGAGAAAAATCGGCTGAGGTTTCTGCTGCAGTCCAGATGACTAGCTTTCCACCCCAGCGAACCCAAGACTGAATCGCGTTTGTGCGTTGACTGTTCAGCAGTTCCAGTTGGCCCGGTTCGGTCGCAGCCAACACCAGTGTGTCAAGATTTCTCAGTCCTAGCGCAGTCGGCGGTAGCGAGCTGACTGAATCGAGGAAGATCAGCTTAAATTCCTCTCCGCGATTGTTGGCCCAGTTGAACAGCGGTCGCGCCTCGGGCGCGACGCCAACAACGACGATCAAACGCGCTGTCAGCGGAAGGACGGTTACTGTCGACTCATTTGGCGTGCTCGACACGCCAAAAGCTGACTGAGCCAATTCCTTTCCAGTACTGTCGAGCAGACGGATCCGCACGTCTCCCTTGGTTGCTCCCAAACGGAACCAACCGACCAGTCGTCGCTCGTCACTCGCGTCGATCAACGGAGCCTGTTCGTAAATCGCTGGCACCCCATCGCCATCGATGGTTTCAATCTCCATTCGGGCAACGGCAGCGGACGCGAGTTGGTTGCCAAGTTTCAGACTGACAGCGGCCCACTCGCCGAGCCGCACTTGATTCTCAATGCCAAGTTTTACATCTTCAATTTGAGCCGCTGCGGCGTTTGGAAATAACAGAGTCCAGCAAAGAATGCACAGCAAGCGAGCGATGAAAGCTCGATTTCGGGTCCTTCCGCTGAGCAGCCCAGGATTGATTTCGGCGGGCTCGGTGACGACCGAGGCTAGAGCTGCGGCATCGGTGTGATGGCCTCGAGGACTCAGTGAAAAGCGCTGCATGCGAGGCTAACTCGAAAAGCGTATTTTGCGGGAGATGGGCGGACCGTTGAAGACGTGACCGACTAGGCCTTTCAGCCCGATTCAGAAGCCTTTTAGCATAACCCAACTATCGTTTTGGGGCCATTGGCTTGCCGCGAACAAGGGCCTTGCCTTGGTATACAGTGCGAGCGTAGAGCGGGCGAGATTTGAACTCGCCGAGGACCGCGTTAGGGCTTTTCCGAGTCGGGGCAGGTGCAGACCAACCGGCCACAACCGGGACAGCCGCTCCCGTATTTCTTCCGAACGGCATCGGCCAAGTCAACCCCGGCCACGTTCGCAATTGTGGTAAGCCAAGCGAGCACGTCGGCGAATTCTGCCGCTAAGTTGACCGGATCGTTGCTCCTAAGTGCCGAAGAAAGTTCCCCAACCTCCTCCATTAGCCACATGAAGGTCCCTTCAACCCCACGCGCAACGTCCTTCTCGAAATACATCCGCCGGATTAGCTGCTGAAAATCGCCGAGCGAAATGTCCGCTGAACCTTTGGCCAAGTCAGTGCTCTTTTGCTGTTCGCTCATGAAGCCATCCTCAAAAAAATTGCCCAGCTTTGTCTCTGGGCTCAAGCAGCGGAATTGTTAGGACTCGCAATCAGGGATTTTTACAAAGAGACCGCCGTCTCGAGCTTCGACCGGATAGGAATCGATTTTCACTCTCGGATTGTCACACCAAGAGCCGTCGCGGATATCAAATCTCCACGCATGCCAGGGACAGGCGACGGTGCAATTCTCCAGGTAGCCGCTGGCCAGCGACGCGCCCATGTGAGGGCACTGGTCGTCGATTGCATA
>JBJTQD010000805.1:0-3896 GCA_046075445.1 Planctomycetota bacterium | reverse complement strand
AAGCTTTTCTGGTGAAGGTTGGTCGCGAAGGAGCGGAACTGCTGGCGAAAAAACCGGAGGCGGAATTCAAGTGGACAACACGCGAGGGGACGGCTGTTGAAACGTTTCCTTGGCATTATGCTGCCGAAACGGGCAATGCCGTGGTCGACCAGTACCTGGTCCTTGAGACGGCTGATTCGCGGAAGTTCGTCATCAAAGCCAACTGTTCACCCGTGCTTGGCCAAAATAGCCAGAAGAACGGCGTGCTGGTCAGTCTCGAAGACGTGACCGAACTGGAAGCGAGCAAGCAGGCCGCCGAGTCGGCTAATAAAGCCAAGTCCGCGTTCTTGGCAAATATGAGTCACGAGATTCGGACCCCGATGACGGCGATCCTGGGTTATGCCGATTGGCTTCGCAAAGGGAATACAACTTCCCACGAAGAGCAACAGGAATACCTTGAGACGATCCATTCCAGCGGCTCGCACTTGCTGGAACTGATCAATGACATTCTCGATCTCTCCAAGATCGAAGCCGGCAAGATGGAGATGAATCGGGAGTGGCATTCGCCCTTCCAGATCATTCAGGAAATTCATCGCATTCTCAAAGTGCGAGCCAGCGACAAGCAGATTGGATTCGATGTACGGTACCTCTCGTCGCTACCAAAACGGATTTCAACCGACGATGTTAGGATCCGCCAGGTCATCGCCAACCTCGTCGGCAATGCAATCAAATTCACAAGCGAAGGTAAAGTCGAGATTGTCGTCGAGTTGAAACGTGTCCATCAGCAGTATCAGTTGCATGTGGCGATTAACGATACGGGCATCGGCATGACCCCCGAGCAATTGGCTAAGGTTTTCAAGCCGTTCGTCCAAGCCGACTCCAGTGTGACCCGCAAGTTCGGCGGCACGGGGCTGGGCCTGACGATCAGCAAGAACTTCGTTACTGCTCTGGGTGGCGATGTGGCCGTCTCAAGCGAGCATGGCAAAGGCAGTACGTTCTCGTTCTGGATTGACGTGGGCGACTGCTCAAGCGAGGCCCTGCAAACATTCGAAGAATATCAACAGGCTCAAAAGAAGACCGAACAGGGCGGACAAGACCAGCAGAAACTTCCACCTTGCCGCATCCTGATCGTCGAGGATGGCGACGCGATTCGACGCTTGGTGCGATTGCTGCTGACGCGGGCCGGCGTTCAGGTCGAAGAAGCCGAAAACGGCTACCTCGGATATCAAAAGGCAATTACTGGCAAGTACGACTTGATGTTGATGGATATCCAGATGCCGGTCTGGGATGGCAATAAGGCTTGTTCAACTTTGCGAGCGGAAGGTTATCGAAAACCGATCGTTGCTTTGACTGCCAACGCGATGCTGGGCGAGATCGAACAGTCGCGAGAGTCTGGATTCGATGAGTTTGTGGCCAAGCCCGTCAACACAGAAGACTTGTTCAATGCCATTCGCGAACAGCTGTCCAAGTCGCCCGAGTATCAAGCTCGCGTTGCCGCGGGCGATATCCCGACGGTCGAGGCCAAGCCAGCAAAGGTAACCGAGGCAGCGGCTCCGGTTGCCAAGCCAGTCACCGAGCAGGTTGCGGAACCGATTGCACCGAGTGCAACAGTCTCGACTTCGACAACAGTCGAGAATCAGCAGTCTCCGCCAGAGCAGGCTGTCGCAACGGAATCGCTCGACAATCAACTGGAGAGCCAACTGCAGTCGGCGCTGGCTTCGTTGAATCTGGCTTTGGATAGCCTCGACTCAGACGATGAGTCGACGGAGACAGTCAAAGAAAACAGCCTGTCGGCAGAACAACCTCGAGAGTTCTCTAAACCTCGCCTGGAAGCACCCACTCCCGAGCAGCAGTTATCGCGAGAACCATCACTCGCAGCAAAACCGACACAAGCCTTACCAACGAGCGGAAAGGTTGAATCTACAAAGGCGTCAGCGTCTGTGCGGATTCGCTCATCTTTACCCATGGACGATCCGGAATTTCGGGAGATCGCCGCAGATTTTGTCCTAGGTTTAGGAACCAAGCTACAGCAGATGCGCGACACGCTGAGTGCAGGTAATTTGAGCGAGCTCGCGAAGCTCGCGCACTGGCTCAAAGGCAGTGGCGGAACGTGTGGCTTTCCACAGTTCTCGCAGCCCGCCAAAGAGCTGGAAGTTGCGGCCAAGTCGAGTGCAGCTGACCAAGCGGACCACTGGCTGCAGCAGATTGAGCAAATCGCCGAACTGCTCGAATCTCCCACCGAATCCGTTTACCAAGAAACTACCTGACCAGGCAGATTTAAAGATTTGCAGTATTTGCGATAGGCGGCTCAATTATGGACACTCAATTCAATACTCACTCAACCGAGAACATCCCAGCGGTGCCGATCGTACCTCGGCTTCCGCAGACGCTGTTGCCGGTTGAGTCAGCCCGCAACGCGGCGATTGAGCGGATTAAACAATCCAAAATCATGATCATCGACGATGAACAGTTGGTGATCAAAGTGGTTCGTCGATTTCTCCAGTCGGAAGGTTACGAGAACTTCGTTACCCTGACCCAATCAACGGGTGCCGTTGAGCGGATGGAGCAGGAACAACCAGACGTTGTGCTGCTGGACGTGATGATGCCAGAGATCTCAGGGCTCGACATCCTCCGTGAACGTCGACGGATCCCTTCACTGCAGCTGACACCTTTTATTATCCTCAGCGGCTCTCAAGACCTCGAATTCAAGCAGGAAGCTCTGGAGCACGGAGCGACGGACTTTCTGGGCAAGCCGGTTGAGAAAATCGAGCTAACTCTTCGCGTCAAGAACTCTTTGCTGCTCAAGCAGCAGTACAAAGACCTCGAAGTTCACGCGCATGAATTGGAGCAGGAAGTCCAGGATCGGACACGTCAGCTGGAACGCTCTCGCGAGCAGATTTTGCAATGTCTCGCCCGTGCGGCTGAATATCGAGACAACGAAACCGGCAGACACGTTGTGCGTGTCGGCAAGTACGCTCGCGTCGTCGCCGAACGATTGGGCTTGCCTAAGGAATTTTGTGGTCAAATCGAGTTGGCCGCTCAGCTGCATGACTTGGGCAAGATCGGTATTCCCGACTCCATCCTGCTGAACCCGGGCAAACTGAGTGAAGAGGAATTCGCCGTGATGAAGCGGCATTGCGAAATCGGTCGGGAGATCCTCGACCCCTTCGCTGCCGACGAAATGGAAGAACTCCGCCAGAACAAGTCGGATCCGGCTCGGCTCCCATCGAACATTCGCTCGCCACTGCTCGTCTTGGCTGCAAAGATCGCTCAGACCCACCATGAGAAATGGGATGGCACGGGTTATCCGTTGGGGCTGAAGGGCGAACAAATCCCGATTGAGGGAAGAATCACCAGCGTCTCGGACGTCTACGACGCGCTCTGTTCGGTCCGCCCCTACAAGGAAGGCTTCTCGGTAGAACAGGCGCTACGGATCATGCTGGCCGAACGAGGCACGCGGTTCGATCCGAAAGTGCTCGACGCCTTCGTTGACCAGATTCCCCGGATCGAGAAGATCCGCAAGGCGTACTCGGACAATTAGTGGCGGTCGGACGATTGGGACCTGAGGGACTCGTGGGACCTGAGGGACTCGTGGGACGATTGGGACTCATGGGACTTTTGGGAGAGGCGATCCGTCCCGAAGTTCTCTAAAAATGCCAGGCTGTTTCGGTCGGAGGGGTCTTGAGACCCGCGTTGAACGCGGAAAAAATTCCGCATTCCGCATTTTATCTAACAGTGCGGAATCATCTCGCTCTCAAAGAGACTGGCCGAGGACTGCCGGGGTCGCACGAGATAATCTTTGTCACCGCGGAGGAGCACTTCGGCTGCCAGCGGTTTGCTGTTGTAGTTTGAGCCCATGACGAAACCGTAGGCGCCTGCGCAGCCGATCACGAGATAGTCACCGACTTGGGCAGTAG
>JBJTQD010000804.1:0-5567 GCA_046075445.1 Planctomycetota bacterium | reverse complement strand
CCAGTTCAGTCGCTCGGCGAACTGCGCCGCCCATTCCCTCAGCAGCCGGTGTCAGGTTGACCTCCGCACCAAGCGCTTTGAGCAAGCGGCGACGTTCGATCGTCATGCTTTCGGGCATGAAGACTTTTAGTTTGTAGCCGCGAGCAGCGCAAACGTAGGCAAGCGCGATGCCCGTGTTACCACTCGTTGGTTCGACGATGACCGTATCTGGTCCAATCAACCCATCGCGCTCGGCGGCGTCGATCATGGCTCGCCCGATTCGGTCTTTCACGCTCCAGAGCGGATTCATGTTTTCGACTTTGGCGACGACGTCAGCCACACAGCCATCGACCACGCGGCGAAGTCTGACCAGCGGGGTGTTTCCGATGCAGTGCGTGATTTCTTCAAAGATACCTGCTTGGCGAGCTTGGTTTTCGACAGTGGTTGCGGTCATGTGAGGGGCTCCTCGATGAGTCATGCTGCGCGGAAAATTCCGCTCCGATTTGAGGTGAGGGCTTGAGCCGACTTTGGTTCAAGCTGGGTAGTCTGGGGTGCGAAGTCGACAATCTAGCCGAAAAATTGAAATTGAGGCAATCCGAATTGGTGGCGATTTTCGGTTGGCAAATGTGGAATCAGGCATGCAGACCACTGAATAAAAATATGCTTGGTGGCTGTGGTCTGCGGTTGTTGGATGAATTGCCGTTTTGCTAAAACCGGAGCAGGAAAAGGGAAAGGCTCTGGGATGGAAACGACACTACACCGACAACTGAAACAGGCCTTTGCCGGTCCGCGTTCGAAATTCGAGCAGCGATTGGGGCGTTACCGAATCGATGTCGTGACGGGGCGGCGTTTGATCGAAATCCAGCACAGCAGTTTAGCCGCGATTGCAAGAAAGACCGAGGATTTGCTGCAGAAGAAGCATCGGCTGGATGTGATCAAGCCGCTGGTGATTCGCAAGCGTTTGATCAAGCTCGATGGCCCAGAGGGGGTGATTGTCGACCAACGCTGGAGTCCGTACCGCGGGTCGGTGCTCGATATCTTTGAAGAGTTGATGGCCTTTCGCCGCGTCTTTCCGCATCCCAAATTGCGGGTGATTGTCCCGCTACTGGATGTGGAGGAAATTCGGTTTCCGGGACATGGCCGGCGGCGGCGCTGGCGAACAAATGACTTTCAAGTCGCCGACCGCAGTTACACGACTTGGCATGGCTGCGAGGTCTTCGGAAAAGCGGCTGATCTTTGCCGTTTGCTCCCAGAACAGTTGCCCGCTGTCTGGGACACGAAGTTGCTGGCAAGTTTAGCCGGCACATCGCGTCCGATTGCCCAGCGAATTGCCTATGTCCTGCGTTCGATTGGAGCGATCGATGAAGAGGGCAAGCAAGGGAACAGCCGGCTGTACCGGGTGCGGTCAACGCGAGTGGCCTGAAATGTGGAATGCATGTCGCGCTCGGCGCGGGTCTCCCGACCCCGCCGAACGCGCGAGTGCGGTATCTATTTCGGCTGTTCCTCTACCATGAGTCCCATGAGTTACAGAAATTTACAACCTTGATCAAAAAAGCGGGGTCATTCGACCCCGCTTTCAAAAGGTTAATTTTTCTCGGCGAATCCCGTTTTTAGACTGTGGCCTTCGATGAGCGGGATTCGCGAATCCCGCGGCTGAGGATATCCCGCAGCATGGGCGAGTAGTCTTCGTACTTCGCTTGGTCTGGGGCGCCAGCCGCATATTGATAGATTGCATCGCGTGGTTTTTTGCCCAGTGCAATTAGGGTCGAATTGACCGTACCGACTTCCCCGCCGCGGACGACCATGCTAGGGCGTCCGGCGATTCCGGGGCCGCGAGCAAAGACTTTGCTGGCGACTGCCAGAAATTTGATCGGCGAGTCGAGGTTTTGGAGAGTCAGCAGGCGATTTGCCATGGCGACTCGTTCGTCCCGAAAATCGTTCACATCGCAGGAGCCGACGATGCTCAGGCCATCTTCCAGTTCCGAGCATTCGAGTTGGTCGCCACCATGAACACACCAGCCCGAGTCGTGATCAGCAATGACAAAATTGGCGCCGAGGTATTGGCCGGCACTTAAGCGGTCCATCGCCACGTCAATCGCTCGGCGGGCAGAGGGCGCTTTAAGGATTTGGCGAGCTAATTCGGAGCGGGAATCTGGGGCGGAAGACGTTTCCCGCTTGGGGCGGTCAACGATCCCGACCAACATTCCGTTTTGGTTAACCCCGAGGAAGGTGCCGCCGGTTTTTGGGTCGACCGAGGCAAGGATTCGGGGCTTCCCGGAGTGAATTGATGGTGTGGGGTAATTTCGCTCGAAAGAGTCTTCGCGGTTGTAAGCAACCAGAATCGGCGACTCTGGCACAAGATGATAAAGAATTGCCAGGAGGCTCATTTTCGATTTGTTCCTTCCTATCAGGGGCATGGCCCAAGTCGCTTTCCCAAGCTTAGCCAAGGCGTTTGCTGGCCGAACTTCACTGGGGAAACTTGTAAAACTTGGGGGCTCCGGCCGCGGCATTCTTGCCTAGTCCGGTTGGCACTCGATGGTGCCTAAGATATCCGATTTGAGGGAGAATCACACCCTCTAGCGGGGGGTGTTTTAGGGAAAGCTGTTTTGGGGTCTGTCGGGTAATGGAAGGCGACGGAGCGGGGGCAATGTTTCGAGCTGATTCTGCTGCTCAGTGCCCAAAGGCCGGGGGGCTTTTCGGGTGGTGTTTTAAGTGTGCGACAAGCCAGGAGCGACGAGGTCTAAGCTGATGGGGACACCTTGCGGTCTCTTGCTTGCGGGGCTCAATAACGCTCAATTTCCCGTATTCAGTGTCGAGCAGGTCGTTTATATTCGCGGTTTGTTTCATTCCGCCCTTGGTCCCGGGCGCGGCTTCGAGCGGCTGCCTGGATGGGGAATTGGCTGGGAATCAGCGGTTGGTTTGTTAACCGCTGGTTAAGCAGTCGCATGGAGAAAGCATTAGCCTGTATGACGGCAACGCAAGAAAAAAACGAACTGACCAGAAATGTCGTTTACTCGAAGATCTCTGGCGTCAAGATTGTTGGCCTTGGGATGGGGTATGCCCGCAAGCAGGTGCCTAACGAAGACCTCAGTTCGATCGGATGCGATTCGGAGTGGATCGTTCAGCGGACAGGGATTCGTACGCGTTATCACGCTGAGCCGGACCAGGCTACGAGCGATTTGGCTTACGACGCGGCGGTCGATTGCCTGAATCGTTCTGGTGTTGCAGTCAGTGAAGTCGACATGATCATTGTCGCCACGATGACGCCGGATCATTACACGCCATCGACTTCGTGTTTGGTGCAGTCGCGACTGGGAGCCAAATGCGGCGCGGTTGACATGAATGCCGCGTGTTCCGGTTTCATGTACGGCTTGATTTTCGGCAGTCAACTCGTCCGTAGCGGATGTAGCCGTTACACGCTGGTAATCGGTGCCGACAAGATGTCTTGCGTGGTCGATCCTCAGGACCCGAAGACCTATCCATTGTTTGGCGATGGCGCGGCAGCAGCTTTGTTAACGTCTGACCCGAGAGAGCCAAGTCGGGCTTCAGGGATTCTCGCTTATCAGTTGGGTTCCGCCGGCGAGTTGGGTGGGACATTGGTTGTGCCTGGATGTGGTTCGCGTTTGCCGGCAAGTACAGAAGTACTCGCATCACGCGATCAGTATTTGAAGATGGATGGCCACTCGGTGTTTAAGTGGGCCGTGAGGCTGATTCCTGAATTGGTGAACGACCTTCTGGCGGAGGCTCAGCTCACGCTGGCGGATATCGACCTGTTGATTTTTCATCAAGCCAACCGTCGCATCCTCGACGCGGCGGCCGAGGCGTTGGGGGCTGACCCAGCCAAGGTCTTCATGAACCTCGATCGGTTTGGCAACACATCTGCGGCAAGTATTCCGATCGCATTGTACGAGGCTTCCAATCAAGGCCGCATTCGTCCCGGTGGGCATGTGCTCACGGTCGGTTTTGGAGCTGGGCTGACGTGGGGCGCGAGTATCATTCGTTGGTGATCTGCGCGGCGGAGCGGCAGGTGTGCTGCAAGCCGGGGGCTGGCGGGAAGAACCGGCTGAGTAAGAACATGACATTGAGGCAAGCTGCGAGTGCGCTTCGCCTGCCGGCTTTATGCAGAGCCGGCCTAGTCGAGCGGGAAGGGGTCCGCAGAGGCTTTCTCGTCATACAGGGGCATGTAGCGGTAGTAGACTTCCAGCGTCATGCAGCAGAGCGAAGTGTAATAGAGTCGCCCGCCAGTTTCGGTGCCAAGGTCGTTGCCTGAATCGAAGAACCAGCTGCCGCGTTCAGCTCCTTCCTTGTCGATCGATTTAACGAGGAAATCTCGCATCTCGTTGTTCCATTTGTCCCACTCCGGACCGCCGTACTGCTTCATTACCTGTGTGGCGTAATAGTTGTGGTACATGTTGACGCCTTGCTCGTTGCGGAAGCTGCGAAGTACCGGCCCGACTTCGGCAAGCCAACCGACACCGCGTTTGAGGCTGGGATGTTCTCTATCCCAGCCGAGGTACATCCGGCAGAGTAGTCCGATAGCGGTGGGGGCTCGTTCCCGATAGTTTGGGTCGGAGTTGGGAGGGCTGGTGTAACCATAGAAAGAGCCCGATTCGCTTGAAGCGAAATCGAGGAATTTGGTTGCGAGTTTGAGCGTGTCTTTTTGGATGTCGAGTCCGGATTGCTTTCCGCTCTTGAGAGCCATCAGTTGCCAGCCGACGATCGAAGTGTCGCCGGGTTGCTTGGGGTCGTATCGCCAGCCTCCTCCGCGGGGGTCTTGGAAATTCTCAATGAACTTGATGCTCCCTTGAGCAGCGGTGGCCAGGTCTTTGTCGCCCGTCATTGCGTAAGCTTCGCAAAACACGATACTGCAAAGTCCATGTGAGTACATCGTTCCGGATGCGGGTTCGTAGAAGCTCACGCCTTTGGTATCGATTCGAGCGCGTTGCATCAGGAAAGTCAGACCCCGCCGGACCGTATCCTTATATTCGCCATTGAGATGGGTGTTGCCGGCGCCGAGGAACGGCAGCAACGCCATCGCCGTTGCGGCGTTGCGGGCATCGGTCATGCGTCCCGGGTTTTTGCGGGATCGGACTCCGGAGCCAATCGTGTGGTCAAAATTCCAGCCACCGTCGGCCATCTGATGTTTGGCCAGCCACTCCAGCGCCAGTTTGACGGCTTCTTCCGAATCCGGGGTTCCGCCATATTTCCGAAGCAGCTTGTTGCGATTGTCGCCATCGCGGCCCGAGATTTCTTGGCTCGTTTCGCCGGTTAGCCCCGCCCCGTTCATTGCTTCGCTGTCCACAAGCGATGATTCTCCCGCGGCCAGGTCGGAGAGAACATCCTGTGGCTGGGTCTCCAGCGTCGCCAAGTTGGACTCCAGCGGAGCGGCTTCGGTTTCCTGCGGGACTTCTTTCATCTCAAGAGCTGAGGAGTCGAAGTCCAGTGGCTCCAGTTCCATATCAGCTCCGTCGAGCGACTCGCCGGGGGTGTCCGCTGCGACGAAGCTGATCGCGCTGTCTCGTTTCGCCTCCATGAAAACCAATGCCAGGAGCACGATCAGCAGGACGTGTGTGAGCAGGCTGACCAGC
>JBJTQD010000803.1:0-2245 GCA_046075445.1 Planctomycetota bacterium | reverse complement strand
GCTTCTTCGAGTCTGGCGAGTACTTGCCCTCGACGATCGGAAGTTCACCCATCATCGAGCTGATCTTGCACGAGACTTCGTTCTTGTCGTTAACGATCAGTTCGATGTCGAATTCGAGCTTTCCGTTGGGAAGGTTTTCGTTTTCAGACGAAGCTTTGTAGACGCCCGAAACGTCGTCTTCCTTTTCTTGAGCCGCGCGCGAGGGGATAGAGAAGAGGCCGCTTGATTGCGGGTCCTTCTTTTCGCCCTTGAAGTCGATGGTGAATCGGCCACCACCGGCTTCGAGTTTGCCTTCCAGTTTTCCATCAACGAGTTTGCCGGAGTACTTGGTAACGCCGCGCGGCGATTCGACTTCGAAAGAGAATTCACCGTTTTCAGCGTTGAACTTTCCGTTCTTGATCTCCTGGCGTCGCCCGCGGGCTTCGGTCAAGCCGCTAATCGAGCCATCTTCCTTCAGTTGGAGGTAGAAGGTGAATTCACCAAAGCCACCGCGGGGAGCTTGCTCGCTCGAAGGTGTGGCTTTCCAAGTGCCGGTGAGAGCGTCTTGGTCGTTCAGCTTTTTCAGTTCGGGGACTTCCGGTTGAGGCTGGTCGCTGCCAGGACCACCGCCCTGTCCACCGCAGCCTTGGCCACCGCCAGCACCGCCGCCCGGACCGCGACCGCCTGGGCCACGGCCACCCGGTCCGCGACCGCCGGCAGGGCGTTCGCCACCAGCGGCCGGTTCGCCGCCAGTTGGGGCTTCACCACCAGCTTGTTCGCCGCCCGCGGCCGGTTGTTCACCACCGCCGCCGCCACCACCAGATTCGCCCCCGGTGCCTTCACCGCGACCACCACGACCGCCGCCTCGCTCTTCAGCTGCTTGAGCCGTGATCGAGGTGATCCCGAGGTCGAGTTTCTTAAAGTAAATCTGCTCCCACTTCTGGCCGCCATCTTTGGTCACCCAAACAGCGCCGTCGTTGGTCCCGACGTAAATTAAGCCTTCTTGCAGCGGCGATTCGGAAATCGCACTACCCGCTCCGCTGGAGGAGTTGGTGATCTCCGGCGAGATTGCCTTGATGTCATCGCCCTTCTTCAGGGAGCGGAAGACGTAGTTACCGGCGGAGTAGAAAATCTTCGAATTATGTGGTGAGAGAATAAACGGTGTCTTCCAATCGAAGCGATAGGTCGTCCCGCGAGCGGGCCGAGGCCGAATGAAGCCGCGTTCGCCGGTTCGCAAGTTGATCCGGCCATTGCCGCCGTTTTGGCTCTCGAAATAAATCTGATCGGGATCGTTCGGGTCAACCAATGTGATGAACCCGTCGCCACCGCCAACGTTGTACCAGTCAGTGTTGACCGGTCCGTTTTCGCGGCCCGAGCGATTGGGTCCGCCCCAGCTGCCATTGTCTTGCAAACCACCGTAGACCTTGTAGTCGCGACGGGTATCAATGCCGACATGATAGAACTGACCGATTGCAAATTGATTGTGGTGATCCCAGTTCAGCATCCGGTCCCAAGTGACGTAAACGCCGCCGTCGTTTCCAAGGATCATGTGGCGACCATCGCGCGGGTCGATCCACATTGCATGGTGGTCGACGTGAATACCGTCAGTGACGCCGTCAGCCGTAAAGGTCTTGCCGCCGTCTTTTGATATGTAGAGCGAGGTTCCGAGGACGTAGACAAAATCCTTGTCGGTTGGATCGACGCGGACTTGGCTGTAGTACATTGGCCGCGGGTTGAGCGAGTTAATTCGCTCCCAGCTCTTGCCACCATCTTTCGACATGTAGATACCGCCGTACTCATTGCCGTTTTCGCCTTGTTGTTCTTGCAGGTTTTCAGCTTGACCGCCGAGCGTTCCGTTGAAAGGACTTTGGCCGCGGCCGGCTTGCTTCTTGCCGAGGGTCAGTTCGACTTCGACGATTTCTTCGCCGCGTGCCGCTTTGACTTTCACTTTGTCTTCGGCCTTTTGGCGGCGGACGGCTGCAGTGAGTTGTTGGAGATTGAGGAGAGGCTTGCCAGCAAACTCAAGCACGATATCGCCAGTCTTCAGGCCGGCTTTCTCGGCGGCTCCATCCTTTGTGACGTCAGTCAGCCGAGCCCCCGCGTCGGCGTTTTCCCCCCGGAGGCCAGCTTCAGCAGCGTTTTCAGGCTCTTTCGCAATCTTTTCCGATTCGATTACCGCATAGACAAACTTCGGGTCCTTGCGGAAGAAATCGATTCCGATGCGGCCCAACTTGCAGGTCGGCAAACCGGCCGAAATCTTTTCAAA
>JBJTQD010000802.1:0-2059 GCA_046075445.1 Planctomycetota bacterium | reverse complement strand
AATTCCGGCTGGCGATCGGCTCGCAGGTCCTCATCGCGGAAACATCTCGCGACTTGGACGTAGCGGTCGTAGCCGGCGATCATCATCAGCTGCTTGTAGATCTGCGGTGATTGCGGCAGCGCGTAGAACTGGCCGTTGTGTACGCGGCTGGGGACGAGGTAATCGCGAGCCCCTTCGGGCGTACTCCGCCCGAGGATTGGCGTTTCGATATCGATGAAGCCGTTCTCTTCGAAGTAGTCGCGAATTTTCTTGACGATCTTGCTGCGGAGCATCAGCGTCTGCTGCATCTTGGCTCGGCGCAGATCGATGAAGCGGTACTTCAAGCGAGTATCTTCGCTCGGCATTTCCTGGGCCGTCGGCAGGAACGGCGGCACCTTTGACGCATTGAGCACTTGCAGCTCATCCAGCAGAATCTCAATCTCGCCCGTGGCCATATTCGCATTCGCTTGGCCCATGGGACGAAGCGAGACTTTCCCCTTGCCGAGGATGACGAACTCGGAGCGCAGTTGTTTGGCCGTCTCAATCATCTCGGCGAGGTTTGGCCGCACGACCAATTGGGTCTTGCCATAGCGGTCGCGCACATCGATGAAGACACCTCCCTTGCCAAGGTCGCGGGTCTTTTCAACCCAGCCACAAAGGGTCACAGTTTGATCAGCATGCGCTGCGGTCAGTTCGCCGCAAGTGTGAGTCCGAAGCACGGATGGAAGGCTCCTGAGAGGAAGACACCAGTTGTTCGAAAAAGGGATTGGAGGCTGAATACAGCCCACGCCCGATTCCCCAATATCTCAATTTTGCGAGGTTTGGTATAGGCTGGATGGAAGGCGGCAATATGCCAAGTTAAGACCGCGCTGGGCGATGATTGTCGGCGGGATGCGATAGTTGCCCGCGCGATGGGATGATTGTCGGCGAGATGCGCTGGGCGATGGTCTCCCTGCGCTGGGCGATGGTCTCCCGACCTCGCCCCCGGTGCGGTGTCCCGCTGTTGGCCTTTCTCTCGCCGCCGGCGAAATTGGTCTTTATCCCAAAGGGATAACAGAAATTAGCCGGGGGTTGAGCGATAGCGACACCCCCGGATCGCGGGCGCGCGAAAATTCTTCTTCATCCCGGAGGGATGACAGACGACGCGGTCTGGAGCCACGGTCATGTGACGACTAAAACCAGGACGCTCCGAGGGGACTGTCGGAAATTTGCATGGAGATTCTTCGGAGCTCGAATCTCGTTCGTCTGACATCCCTCCGGGATAAAGTTGGGACTTGCGGATCGAAGCGGAGGCGAATGGGCGGTTCGCGTTGCGACCGCCGCCTGCGGCGGCAAAAATCAAAGGGGATGGGGAGACCGATACGTAGGGTTGCACTCGCAGAGCCTCGCTGACCCTACGCTAAGATAAAGCGCCCTGTCGGGGCGAAGAGCCGTGTACCGATGGTCAGTGAAGGTGAGCTTTACCACGCCCTACTCGGAATTCACGCTTACCGCGCGAAACCAAAACCTACCAGCGTTTCGCGACTTCGCGCTTCATGAACGCCAAGGAATCCTTTGCCAGCTGCTCTTCGCTGCTGAACATCCTTCGCCAAATCTTGGTTGCGGCGGCGATCTCCGGCAAGGCGAGCCCAAACGCCTCGACGGTCAGCCAGCCGTCATAGCCGATCGCCTTGAGGGCGTCGAAATTCTCCGCCCAGCGAATCGCCCCTTGCCCGGGCGTGCTGCGGTCGTTTTCCGATATGTGGACGTGGGCGATCATCTTCCCGCCGGCGCGAATCGCGTCAGCCACATTCTTCTCTTCGATATTCGCATGGAACGTGTCGTACATGATGCGACAGTTCGGATGATTGACATCGCTGGCGAAACGAGCCGAATCGGCCGTGGCATTGAGCAGGTAAGTCTCAAAGCGATTGAGTTGCTCGTAGCAAAGAATCACTCCCGCCTTGGCTGCGTGTTCGGCTGACTTGCGAGCCGACTCGACGCCCCACTTCCACTCGTCAGCCGTCGGGCCGGCTCCACTGAATTCGCCCAAAGCCGAGTGAAACGGCCCGACCAAGTGCGTCGCGCCCATTGCTTGGCA
>JBJTQD010000801.1:0-1531 GCA_046075445.1 Planctomycetota bacterium | reverse complement strand
AAAGCCGCGAGGCTTTGGCGGAGGCGAGGTGAACCCTGAACGGACACCGCACTTAGTTTCTGGGGACCGCCATTGCGTTTCGCCTAGCCGATGGCAACGCGCTAAACGAAGGAGAACGAATCTGAATCCCTCTTCAGCTTGCCACTTCTTCGCGGCACCCGACAGTTCAGAACTTTGTCTACGCTCCTTCCGCCGGGGAATGAACCGCAAAAAGGGCTCTTACTGCCCGCCTATTTTGCCTCGCTTGCCAGTTGGCTGGAATCTCGCTACCGGTCGGCTCGTGGCCCTTAAGCCCCCCGATTATCAATTAGCGGAACGAAGCCGACCCTAGTGCCGAGAGTGCGCGGTTTTAGCTCGCATTTATTGAAACCTAAATTCGCCAAAAGAGGTAGAAATAGTTTGAAATGTGCCCAGAAAAGGAAGATCATAAACATTGGAAATCCCGCGAGAAGAAAACTCTTTCTCGCGGAACTTTGGGTGCGGTTTAGGAGTTTGAATAGCAGGGGAGCAGGAGCAGAGAAAAGAGAATCCGAAACTGGAAGCCGTTATAAGTCGGGAGCGCGAACATTTCGTCATGCAGCGAACCGACTGGTGAGAGGCGCGAGCCAACGGTGACCGCAAACGAGTCAGCTGAAGAGGCGCGGCGGGCTCACTTTAAGAGGGAGACTCAAGATGATCGAGATCAAGCATAAAAAGAGTGGTGCGGTCTTATACCGGACGGAAGCACCATCGCTGCGAGGGATCGCGATTTCTGGCGTTGACTTATCTGGAGCCAGTTTGGCTCAAACCGATCTGACGGGTTGTCGGTTCTCAAGCTGCAATTTAGTTGGCGCCGACTTCCAAGGAGCTGACCTGACTGGAAGCCACTTTGCGAATTGTGTGCTGAAGGAGGCGAATTTCCGCGACGTAAAAATATCCGGCAGCAATCTGTCGGACAATGTGTTGCATCTCGCGGACTTCTCGGGGGCGCAGGCCAACAGCTCCCAGTTCCGGCATTGCAAAATGCATGGAGCGGTCTGTAGCTATGGAAATTTTGAGCGGGTCGATTTCTCGTTTGCTGAAATGCACTGCAACTTCAACCACGCCAACTTGCAGCATGCTAATTTGTATGGCTGTGATCTGGCTTCGTCCGATTTCACGCACAGCGATTTGCGCAGTGCTAATATGACGAGCGCGAAGATTCTCCAAGCGAATTTCACTTACGCGAAACTCGTCGGCAGCACGGGCACCAACGGTAAACCCTGGGGCTCATCCGGCAAAGCCGCCAAGAAATCTTGGTGGAACTTTTGGAATCGTACGGCAGCGCTGTAAGCCCGTAGGGTGGGACAAGCGGGGCGGGGACTCAAAGCAAAACGACACGCCAAAAAGCCGGCATGCAGTAAGCTCGGTCCAGATAAAAAGCGGATCCCGACCCGCGCCGGCCCACCACCGCTGTTCAATTTGGGCCCCGCAGCGACGGTAAGATCTTTCTAGCCCTTTGATGGGCCTGCGCTCGCGGGGATTCCACTCGCTGCAATATTTGTGATCGCAT
>JBJTQD010000800.1:0-10834 GCA_046075445.1 Planctomycetota bacterium | reverse complement strand
GGAGCCATGACTAGCCAGCTACATGCCCCCTCGTTTCGGCCCGCATGCGAGCTGCTGTACCGGGGGCTGGCACGAAGACCCGGCTGACAGGAACTGAACGCTGTCGCAATGAATGGTTAGAGTAGAAACCGGACACCAGTGGTTGTTGGCTGGTCTTGGTTTTGCTCCCCCTGAATTTCGGGCTGAATCGTTCAGGAAAGCAGCTTTTGAGCTGACTGCTATCGGCTGTTCGCCGTGAATATGGCGAGATTTATCCGCAATTTCGCTCAGGGCAAGTTAGATTTTTTGGCTTCGTCACGTCGACACCTTTAATTCACTCGAAGCGGTGGAGACTGGCTTACGGCGGGGTGAAATTTTATAGCGATTTTGCGGTTAAACTCGGGCTGTTGGAAATTTTCAAGCTGTCGTTGTCACATTTGATTGCTTGATGTAAATTGTCGCAGTCCTGAACCGCGATGCCCGACGTGAAAACAGCAAAATCGGCACCGTGGATTTTTTTTAAGCTAGTTTGTGAAATTTTTCACAAACAACGGCGGTTTGTACCGATTGGCTTGTTCCGGTAGCAAAAACAATGGCAGAGACGATTGTCATACGGCGTGGATTGACGATTCCGATTGCGGGGCAACCTGTCCAGGACATTCTGGCTGGGCCGCAAATCACCCGAGTCGGCTTGGTTGCCGACGACTATCACGGAATGCGGCCGTCGATGCTGGTCCAAGTGGGTGACAAGGTCAAGCTTGGACAGCCCGTGTTTGGCGACAAGAAAAACGAGGGCGTGGTCTATACGGCCCCCTGTAGCGGTCGCGTGGCTGAAGTGAATCGCGGCGAAAAGCGGCTTTTCATTTCGATCGTTTTCGACGTCGAAGGTGACGACGCGTTGACCTTCAGTCCCCCGCGGGATTTGAAAGCGGGTGACCCTGCTGCGGCTAAGCAACTCTTGCTCGATTCGGGGCTATGGACCAGTTTCCGAACGCGTCCGTTCAATAAGGTCCCCTCGCCCAGTTCCGAGCCACACAGCATTTTCGTGACGGCGATTGACACCAATCCTTTGGCTGCAGAGCCTGAGTTGGTCATCGACGGAGCGAAGGATTTCTTTGTTGCCGGTCTGAAGCTGGTCAGCGGGCTGACTCGAGGCAAGACTTTTGTTTGCACTCGCGGTGATTCAAGAGTGCCAGGTCGGGAAGTTCCCGGCGTTGAATTCCACGCCTTTGGAGGTCCTCATCCGGCAGGCCTTCCGGGAACTCACATTCATTTTCTCGACCCGGTCAATTCGAAAAAGACCGTTTGGTTCATCAACTATCAAGACGTGATCGCGATTGGTCACCTTGCCTTGACTGGCAAACTCTCGGCGGAACGCGTTGTTGCCTTGGGTGGCCCCGAAGTGAAGAAGCCGGCTCTCTACCGCACTCGGCTGGGGGCTGACTTGAATCAGTTCGTTGCCGGAAACGCAAATGTCGCCGGTTCGCGGGTTATTTCGGGCTCAATTCTCTCAGGGCGGAAGTCCGAGCCGCTCACCAATTACCTCGGCCGATATCACTTGCAGGTTGCCGTGCTGAAAGAGGGAACAGAGCGAGAGTTCTTGGGCTGGCAGATGCCGGGTGGAGACAAGTTCTCCATCACCAAGGCCTACTTGGGGTCTTGGCTTTCTGGCAAGCTCTTTCCGCTGACAACTTCGCTGGGTGGCTCGAAGCGAGCAATCGTGCCGATCGGAACCTACGAACGGGTGATGCCGCTGGACACGGTCCCGACGCATTTGCTGAAGTCGTTAATCACTGGCGATACGGATACGGCTCAGTCGCTCGGCTGTTTGGAATTGGATGAGGACGATTTGGGCCTCTGCACATTCGTCTGCCCGGGCAAGTACGACTACGGCACGATCCTGCGGGAAAACCTGCAGTTGATCGAAAAAGAAGGTTAATCGAAGGATACTGTTAGCATGATCCGAAAGATGCTGGACCGGTTTGAACCTATGTTCAAGCCGGGTGGAAAGCTGGAAAAGCTCTATCCGCTGTACGAAGCGAACGACACGTTTCTGTTCACGCCGGGCGAAGTTGCTCACGGCGGAACGCACGTCCGCGACGCGCTCGACACCAAGCGGATGATGAGCATGGTGATTGTCGCTTTGCTGCCATGCATTTTCATGGCGCTCTACAACACCGGCTATCAAGCTCAGGTGGTGCTCAAGTCGATGGCCGACTTTGAGGTGCCGAGCTGGTGGAACGGTGGCTGGCGGTATTCGGTCCTTAGCTGGCTGGGGATCGACTACAAGAACCCCGGCACGAGCTTCATGGACTTCGGAAGGATTTTGCCCTGCATGATTCACGGGGCTTTGTACTTCTTGCCGGTGTATATCGTCACGATGGCGGTTGGCGGGTTGTGCGAGGTGGTTTTTGCAGTCATCCGCAAGCATGAAATCAACGAAGGTTTTCTGGTGACTGGCATGCTGTTTCCGCTCACCTTGCCGCCGGACATTCCGTTGTGGCAAGTCGCTTTGGGGATCGCGTTTGGCGTGGTCTTCGGCAAAGAGGTGTTTGGCGGAACGGGGCGGAATTTCCTCAACCCGGCGTTGACCGCTCGAGCGTTTCTTTATTTCGCCTATGCGAAGGATATCAGTGGTGACAAAGTTTGGACCGCGGTGGATGGCTACAGCGGTGCGACCATTTTAGGAGCGATGAAGGATACGAAGATTGCCACTCCGGGGAGCACGATCTCCCAAATCGCGGAAGGGCTCGGGGCGGGCAAAAATTGGTGGGACTGTTTCATTGGCAACATGCACGGCTCGATGGGTGAGACCAGCGTGCTCTGCTGTCTGATTGGAGCGGCTATCTTGATCCTGTGCCGCATCGGCTCGTGGCAAATCATGGCGGGGTGCTGCATCGGAATGACGGCCCTTTCTAGTCTGTTCATGGTCATGCCGTTTGAAAGTGCTGCCTTCGATATTCCGCCATGGTGGCACCTGGTTGTGGGCAGCTTTGCCTTCGGCACCGTCTTCATGGCCACCGACCCCGTTTCAGCGGCCTCCACGACGCTGGGGAAGTGGATTTACGGAATTGTAATTGGCGTTGTGACGGTCATCGTTCGCTGTATGAACCCGGGGTTTGCCGAAGGCGTTATGCTCGCCATCCTCTTTGCAAATTGCTGTGCCCCACTGATTGATTACTTTGTGGTTCAGGCGAACGTCAAGCGTCGCATCGAGCGGCAGGTTGAAGCAGGAGTTCAGGCATGAACAAAGACAGTATTGCCAACACGTTCTTTATTGCACTCGCCCTCTGCTTGGTTTGCTCGGCGATTGTCTCGCTGGCGGCCATTGGATTAAAGCCAATTCAGGACCGAAACAAGGCGCTCGACCGAAAAAAGAACGTGCTGATTGCGGCCGGTTTGGTCAAGAAGTCTGACGATGTCAACGTCGACGGTGAATTCAACAAGTGGATAGTCGACCGGGTCATCGACCTCGACAGCGGTTTGGATGTTACTGCCGAGTACAAAGACCCGGCCAAGTTCGAACCTGAAGCGACCTTGGAGGAGAAGGGTAAGTTCCGTCAGCTCGAGTCCAAAGAAGACATCGCCACGTTGAAGAAGCGTGAGAACCGAGCTCACGTTTATCTGGTAAAGACGTCCGAATCGGATGACAAGCCGTCGAAGTATGTTTTCCCGGTTCGCGGGAAGGGTTTGTGGTCGACGATGAAGGGCTTTTTGGCTCTCAACTCGGACCTGCAGACAGCGAGCGGAATCACGTTTTACGAAGATGGTGAAACGCCCGGTTTAGGCGGAGAGATCAACAGTGCGGCTTTTCAGGAGCAGTGGCCCGGAAAGGCCGTGCTGGCTGATGACGGTTCGGTTGTCCTCAAGGTAACCAAGAATCCCGTTGAAGGCAGCGACATCACTTCATTGTCCGGTGCCACGATTACCTCAAACGGGGTGCAGTACATGGTCCAGTACTGGTTGGGCGATCAAGGCTATGGCAAGTATTTGAAAAGCCTTAAAGTTTCGGCAAAGTAAGGGTTGTCCGCTTTGCCTCGGCTTCCGAGCCAAGTTGTTTAACGGGTGGTTTTAATTGAACGGTCAAGAAAATGAGTTCCCAAAAGAAATCGATTCTGTTCGATCCGGTGTTTAAAAATAACCCGATCGCGTTGCAAGTGCTCGGGATTTGCTCGGCGCTCGCCGTCACGACCAAATTGGACAAGGCGTTGATCATGGCAATCGCCGTGACCCTGACGACGGCCTTCTCCAGCGCGGCGATTTCGCTGATTCGAAATCGGATCCCTGGTAGCATTCGGATTATCGTCCAGATGACGGTCATTGCTTCGATCGTGATTCTGGTGGATCAAGTTCTGAAAGCCTTTTGGTTCAGCTTGGCCAAAGAACTGTCGGTGTTCGTCGGTCTGATCATCACCAACTGTATTGTGATGGGGCGAGCTGAAGGCTTTGCGATGTCGAACAACGTCAAAGACAGCTTCATTGACGGGATTGGCAACGGCTTGGGTTACGCGGTCGTGTTGATGACGGTCGGAGTAATTCGAGAGACGCTTGGTTCGGGGAAATTTTTTGGTTTCTCATTGCCTTTTCTGAGCGATCCCAACTGGTACACCCCGAATGGTCTGTTGTTGTTGTCCCCGAGTGCGTTTTTCCTGATTGGGATCTTCATCTGGGTGCTTCGCTCGGTTTACCCGGAACAGCAGGAAAAGGAATAAAACCATGTGGAATTACTCATACGAACTGATCACCCTGTTTTTGCGTTCGGTTTTCGTCGAAAACCTCGCGCTGGCCTACTTTCTTGGCATGTGTACGTTTCTGGCCGTCTCGAAGAACGTGAAGACGGCGTTGGGCTTGGCGGTGGCCGTGGTGATCGTGCAGGCGATCACGGTGCCAGCTAATTACTTGATGTACACCTACTTTCTCAAGGCAGGAGCGCTGCAGTGGCTCGGGTCGCAGTATGCGACTGTGGACCTCTCGTTCTTGGGATTGATCACTTACATCGGGGTCGTTGCCGCGATTGTGCAAATCCTTGAGATGACTTTGGATAAGTACTTCCCGGCACTTTACAATGCGCTCGGTATTTTCCTCCCGCTGATTACCGTGAACTGTGCAATTTTGGCCGGTTCGCTGCTGATGGTGGAAAAGAAGTTCGATTTTCCCCAAAGTATCGTCTACGGGGTTGGCTCGGGTCTCAGCTGGGCGGTTGCCATCGTGCTGATGGCTGCGATTCGGGAAAAGCTCAAGTACGCCGAGATCCCGCCCGCTCTCCGAGGATTGGGAATCACCTTTATCACGGCTGGCTTAATGGCTTTGGCGTTCATGGCATTTTCGGGAATTTAGTTTGCTTTGGGAAATTAGTCCGCAAGGAACTGGGAACATGCTTTTCAATGGTCAACTTCCGCTCGGCTCCCTGCTGGCGACTGCCGGACTGGACCTTGGTTTGTTCGAGCGGGTACTCGGCTTCCTAGCGGTAGCCGAAGAAGCGGCTGCACCGGCCGCAGTTTCTTCGCTCGGTTCGATTCTCGCGAGCATTTTGATGTTCACCGGTGTGGTCATCGCACTGGTTGTGCTGATCATCGCAGCGAAGAATGTGCTGGTCGCCAAGGGTAACGTCAAAATCATGGTCAACGACCAGAAGGAATTGACGGTTCCGATCGGTGGCAAACTGATGGGCGCCCTTGCGAACGAGGGCATTTTTGTCTCCAGCGCCTGCGGCGGTGGTGGCACCTGTGCTCAGTGCAAGGTCAAGGTTTTCGAAGGTGGCGGCGACCTACTGCCGACTGAAAAGGGGCACATCAACAAGAAGATGGCCCGTGAAGGTTATCGCCTCTCCTGCCAAGTCGCCGTGAAGGCAGACATGAAGATTGAGGTTCCGCACGAAGCTTTTGAAACCAAGAAGTGGCTCTGCACTGTCCGCTCCAACGACAACGTTGCGACGTTCATCAAGGAACTGGTGCTCGAATTGCCAAAGGGTGAAGACGTCGATTTCAAAGCGGGTGGCTACATTCAAATTGAAGTTCCACCGCATGTCGTCGAGTACAAGAATTTCGAAGTCCAACCCAAGTTCCGCGAGGACTGGGACAAGTTCAACCTGTGGCGGTTCGTTTCCAAGGTTGATGAAACGGTCTTCCGAGCCTACTCGATGGCCAACTATCCGGGCGAAAAGGGCGTCATTATGCTCAACGTCCGAATTGCATCGCCACCCCCGAAACTTCCCGATGCTCCTCCCGGCAAGGTTTCGTCGTACATTTTCAACCTGAAGGCAGGTGATAAGGTTACGATTTCAGGGCCTTACGGCGAGTTCTTCATCAAGGATACGAACGCCGAGATGGTTTACATCGGTGGTGGTGCCGGCATGGCACCGCTCCGCAGCCATATCTTCGAGCTGTTCAAGAATCTGAAGACTGGCCGAAAGGTTACTTACTGGTACGGTGGCCGCAGTATGCGGGAACTGTTCTATGTTGAGCACTTCCGGGCGATTGAGAAGGAATTCCCCAACTTCAAGTTCAACATCGCACTCTCGGAGCCGCTGCCAGAAGACAACTGGACCGGCTACAAGGGCTTCATTCACAAGGTGCTGAACGACGAGTATCTCAGCAAGCACGCTTCTCCGGAAGACATTGAGTTTTACATCTGCGGACCACCCATGATGAACGCCGCGGTGTTCAAGATGCTCGATGACTTGGGTGTCGGCAAAGAGAACATCGCTTACGACGACTTCGGCGGCTAGTTCCGAGAAGTCGTCTGGTCCGTCCCCGCGAGGGCGCACCGTCAAGATTGGATGCAGACGTTTTCGCCCCGCGGAAACGTCTGCTTTTTTTTGGCTCCGACTTTTTATCGAGTCCAGCGTCCGGTCTGATGAAATAATGAGCTGAGCTCTGTTCGGTCTTTCAATCTGGAATTCGTCTCATGCTACTCGCAAAACACACAGCTGGATTTAACTCGCTCTCCACCGACCGACCATTTGAGCGAGATAGGGTCGGAAACCTGAGTCGTTGCCCTCGTCGGCCTGTTTGGCTAGCCGCTTGCTTGATTGCCCTTTTGATTTGTCTTGGCGGTCCGGCGGGCTTGCCGCGAGCTTATGCGCAGGAGACCCCGGCCGGGGAGCTGGTGGAGTGGGATGGCAAGACGATGGGGCCGATCACCTACAAAGTCATTGTCGTCGCTGAACCCCAGCAGGAACTTGCTGGTGTGCAGCAGCAAGTGACTGAGACGCTCGATCGAATCAACTCGCGAATGTCGACTTATCGGCCTGAGTCGGAAGTGACTCGTTTCAATCGCAGCGAGAGCACGGAATGGTTCGAAATCTCTGAAGAAACGGCGCGAGTGGTCCAGCGGGCTCAGGAATTGAGCCGCGATTCTGGTGGCGCGTTTGATATTACGGTCAAGCCGCTAGTGGAACTCTGGAACTTTGGTGCAGGCCGTGGTGATTTCAAGCTGCCGGATGAGAAGCTGATTCGCTCGGTGCGCGAACAGATTGGATGGCAGAAGCTCGAGGTTCGACTGGACCCGCCATCGCTTCGCAAAAGTGACGCTCGAATTCAAATTGACTTATCCGCGATCGCCAAGGGCTATGCTGTCGACGCGGTGGCGGCCAACTTGGAGGCGGCTGGCTTCAAAAACTACTTTGTTGAGATTGGTGGAGAAGCTGTTGCACGGGGACGGAAGCCAGACGGTTCTACCTGGCGAGTCGGCGTGGAGCGGCCCCAAGATATCGGCCAGTCAGTGCAGCGAGTGGTTGAGCTGCAAGACCGAGCGATTGCGACTTCGGGAGACTACCGCAACTTCGCGATTGTCGATGGCCAGCGTTACTCGCATGAGATCGATCCATCGACGGGTTGGCTGATTCGGAATCAGGTCGCGAGCGTATCGATTATCGCGCCGGACTGCATGACGGCCGATGGGCTGGCTACTGCGGTGATGGTCTTGGGCCCGAAGAAGTCCGAGGACTTGTTGGAAAAGTACGGTGCCGAAGTCTATTTCCTGAAGCGTTCAGGAAAAGGCTTTTCCGAGTTGGCCAGTATGGGCTTTCCTGCTCCGCCGGCGGACGGTGCAGCGGGGCCGCTGGCAAATTTTCTGCCCGTGTTTTTGGGAACGCTGCTGCTGTTTGTGCTCGCGGTGGTTGGCCTGTTGTCGGGGGTGTTGCTGAATAACAAACCTCTCAAGGGATCCTGTGGCGGGATGAGTGCGGCGACGGGAGAGTCGAGCAGCTGCGGATTATGCGGCGGGCAGACTGCCGACTGCCAAGACACTGGGGCGAAAGCGAGCGGCTGATCGGGCTAGGAAAACTTTGCCGGGAGATCGTGTGTTTGGGGTAATGGCCCTCCAGTTTATCTCTTTTATCTGCTGAGCAGATCCCTAATAGACTGGCCTGCAACCCGTGAAAAAAAGCGAATCGGGCGAGATTAATTCAGTCTCGAAATTAGCTGGGATTATCTTTTTGACGGCTTCGAAAAAGTCTGCGTCTTAGTCTTCCGGGATTCGCTCAAGTTGCGTTTGCGGAAGAACTCACGCGCCGTTGGGATTCCGGTGAAATTTCTCGCGAGCAGGATGTCTTTATGAGCTCGACCTCAAATGCTTGGTCCGAAGTAGCTTCTGGTTACGGTTTCGCGGTAGGTAAGGCCAACACGCCGGCCGCTCGATCGACTCGCGACAGCGCGACGCGAGAAGGGCGGTTGGATTGTCGGTTCCAGCCCGTAAGGCAAGTGCATAGCCAGCAGTTGCTGGGTTACCGCGCGGTGACCGACTACTGCGATAGCCACCAGCGGGCGATTCCATTCTCGCAGCTGATGGGCTGGGCGAAGTCGCGCGAGTTACAGGCGATTTTTCAATCATATCGTCTACAAGAAATCCTCAGCCAATCCGGAGCAAATCTTGGCGGGGCGAGACTTTTCATCCCGGTTGAGGTCGATTTGTTCTACGCCAATAACTGGAGTTGGGGCGAGGTGACCGAACGAGCCGAACAGGCGGGGATACTCTCTGGTCAGCTCGTTTGGGAGTTGCTTGAGAGCGAGTGCCACGCGGATACGCGGATGGCGATGCGGTTTATCAATGAGGGCCGCGAGTTTTTCTCACGTTACTCGATCACGACGGGAGCGACACGGGCACCTGATTGGGAATTGCTGCGGTTGCTGCGACCTGATTTCCTACAATTGCCGGAGCAAATGATTAACGGTTGCACTGCGAGCAGTTACCGTCGCGACTGGGTTGCGGGGGCAATTCGGCTTGCGGCAGAGCAGGGAATCAAGGTGCTTGCCTGTGGTGTGCATGCCAAAGCCGATTGGGATTGGCTGGTTGAACAAGGTGTAGCCGGTGGTTTCGGCAGTTGGTTGGGAAGCCCGGGAGCGTTACCTCAGCGGCGCCAACCGTTGGTTTAGCGCACCTGCTGGGTTAGCAAGTAAATCTGCCAAACCACGTTGGCTAATCCGAAGGGGATCAGCCAATAGGCGAACCAATGAAGTTTGCCGTTGTTCAGAATGCGGACAAGTAAATTCAAGGCGACAAGTCCGACAAGAAATGAGATCACGGCGCCGATGATTGCGTCGCTGATTGCACACTTGACACCGCCTTCTTGATAGATGTCGATGCCCTCGAGAAGCGTTGCTCCGGCGATAGCGGGGACGGCGAGAAGGAACGAGAAGGTGGCTGCGGATTGCCGCTGGAGTCCGAGTAAGCAACCAGTCAGAATGGTCGTACCGCTGCGGCTGATCCCCGGCAGCAAGGCAAAAATCTGGGCGATGCCGATTCCCACAGCGATCTTCATCGGCATTTTGCGGTAGTCGATTTCGCCGCCTTTGATTCGCTCCATTGTCAGCAGCAGCAAGCCCATGACGGCGAGCATGAAACCACCAAGTAGTGGGTTTTCGATGACCGTCGGGAATTTCTTTTTGATGATCACACCGACGATAGCGACGGGAATCGTACCGGCAATCAGCAGCGGAATGACTCGGCGGTCCGCGAACAATAGCTGAATTAATTGACGCCAGTAGAAGACGATGATGGAGAGCAGCGTACCGAAATGCAAAATGAGATTGATCTCAGTTTTGTCTTTGATCCCCGGGAGAAAGCTTTCCACAGCAACCAAGTGCCCGTCGGAGCTAATCGGAAGGAATTCCGAGATCCCTTGAACCACGGCAAGGATGCAAACTTGAACGGTTTCAGAGGTGAGAAAGTTTGACATCGATTTATTGGTGGGAACTGTGGGGAGTTGGCCGGTTGACCCGGCCGGAGGAACTGGCTGGACTTCTTAGGCCGAGCGGTAAAGGCGGAGAGTCAACGTGCAGGGTTGCCTCAATTGGGACCTGTAAGGGATCAGTTTAGCTGCTCGGCCCGATCCGAGTCGCATAACTCGAATGAGCAGTGACTTCTTTTGCGTCCACTGGCCTTGGGATGCCCTAAAATCTAAGATAAACGGCAAAATCCGGCTATGGGCTGCGCGTCTGAATTCGGCCGGAGTAAAGGCTATTTGCTGGAGAGATTCCCATGATTGCTGCTGGCCCCCGAACGATGTTCGAGAAGATTTGGGAACAGCATCTCGTTCATCAAACGTCACCCACGCAGAGTTTGCTTTACATCGACCTGCATCTGGTACACGAGGTGACCAGCCCGCAAGCTTTTGAAGGGTTGCGATTGGCGGGGCGTCCCGCTCGCCGCCCGGAATTGACGGTGGCGACGCAAGACCACAATGTCCCGACAACGAATCGCAACTTGCCGATCGCTGATCCGATCTCGCGGCAGCAGGTTGAGACGCTCCGCGTGAATTGTCGCGAGTTTGGAATTCGGCTTTATGACTTGGACAGCATTAACCAAGGAATCGTCCATGTGATTGGTCCCGAGTTGGGACTGACACAACCCGGCA
>JBJTQD010000799.1:0-6843 GCA_046075445.1 Planctomycetota bacterium | reverse complement strand
GTCGCGGCCACGACGCCGAGTCCGACCGCGACGGCGACCTGCCGCTCGCGCCGCTCCGACGGGGGCCTCGGGAGGTCCTTGCGTCGCTCGTTCATGGACTCTGTATTTGTGGGCTGTCTATAATGAACGCATTCCGTCGGGGAAAAGCTCTTTTTCCCCGTTCGGATTGCCCTCATTATTGCGTTCTGGATTCCCAATCCCCCAGAATCCGCCCCTGCGAACTCTCGCTCGCAGGAACGCCCTCATCGCAGGAACCAGCTAAATGCCCAACAATTTTGCTCCAACAGTTACGGTAAAGAACACCAATGTCGAAATTGGTGCTTCGGTTTTGTTCAAGGATTTGTTCGAGGTAAACGACCTCGACGGAAATGCGATCACCCGATATCGCTTCCGTGACAATGGCTCAGCCAGTTACTCCGGCTTCTTCTCTCTTGCCGGTGCCAAACAAATCGCTGGTGGTTGGATCGAAATCACTTCGGCCCAACTGAATTCTGTAACGTACTCCGCCGCACTTCTGCTCGACGCAGAGTCAATCGGCGTTCAGGTGTACGACGGCAAGTTTTGGAGTTCGGCTGCCTTCGGCGTGATGACCACCGTCAACGCGAACAATCGCCCGCCAGTCGTTACGACTCAAGACGGCGAAATTCTGGAAAGTGAAATGCGGTCAATTACCGATTTGATTTCGGTTTATGACCCGGATGAATATCCGATCACGAAGTATTACCTCGTCGATCGCGCCAACTACGCGAGCAGTGGCTATTTGACTCTTCGCGGCACTCGTTTGGCATCGGCAACTTGGCATTTGATCGAAGCTGCTGATTTGCCTGCGATTCGCTACGTTGGCGGAAGCTGGGGTCCTGACTCTGAAAAGGTTGGGGTAATGGCGTTCGACGGCAAGAAGTGGAGTGAAGTTTCCGAATTCACGATGTTGACCACGCCGAATCAGTTCAAGCCTGTTGTCGGTGTTTACAGCCTGCAAGGTGGCGTCGGTTCCGTCATTGAAGCTCAATCGATGTTCACCGTCTCGGACGCTGACGGAAACACGATGAAGATGATTCGTTTCCTCGACACGGGCGTAGCGGCTGATAGTGGCTTCTTCACCGTCAATGGTGTGCGACAAGCCTCAGGAACGTTCTTCGAACTTCCTTTTCAGCAACTTTCTGCAGTTCGCTACAACTACTCGGCATTTGCTGAAAATGAACAGTACCAAGTTCAGGTTTACGACGGACGATATTGGAGCGACTTGGCCTCCGGAAGCATTTCTGCTGTGGTGAAGCCACGTATCGATTTCGCGACTCGCGCCATCGTGCTCGACGAACTGCAAGAAGTACCTGCCAATTCGCTGTTTACTCGAGGTGATGCGGGGCCTCCGCTCATTCAGTACCAAGTTGTCGACTTGACGTCAGGCAGCACGACAGCGAAGTTTTCTCTGAACGGCAACGATTTCTTGCCGAACTCGGTCTACTCGCTCTCCGCGGCGGATTTTGCCAATCTTCAGGTCAAGGGCGGTGCGAACGACCTCGGACGCAGTTTCGACAACATGCTCGTCCGCGCCTACAACGGCACCTTCTGGACTAATTGGGAAAAATTCAACGTCTCAACCGAACCAGTTGCTGACAAGGCGCTCTACTCTGGCACTCATGCTCGAGAAGATTTCAATGCCGCGACGGGCAAGTGGCGAATCACTTACGGTTTCATTCCAAACGGAACCTCGGTACCCAGCTATTACGCCGATGACGCTCAGGAGCGTGATGGAACGATTGCTCTGTCGGCCAGCCAACGTGAGATGGTCCGCAGCGTTTTCCAAAACTACCAAACCTACTTCAATCTGGAATTTGTCGAACGTCCGTTCAATATCTTGGGCGATGACATCGACATTGTGATCGGTGCGAACACGCAGGATGGCTCGCAAGCCTACGCTTACCTGCCTGGTCCTTGGACTTTTGGGGGAATTCCGCTGGATCGAAATCCCCAGTCGGACATTTGGTTTTCGAACAGCGGGCCGACTGACCCGAACAATCCAGACAACACAAATGGTGGCTACGGTCGCTTGACCTTCGTTCACGAACTCGGTCACGCACTTGGCTTAAAGCATCCTTTCGAGAATCCGCCAACGCTCCCAACCGCCGTCGATAACCATCGCAACTCGGTCATGAGTTACTCCAGCACTCCAGGACGTAATGATTATCCGATGACGCCGATGTTGTACGACATCATGGCGCTGCAAACCCTATACGGGGCTAACAAGACGTTCCGCACCGGTAACGACACCTACGTCTATGAGTTGGCAAACACTCAAATGCAGGCCCTGTGGGACGGCGGTGGTGAAGATACGATCAACATGGGTAATCAAACCCGAGGTGGTATCATCGACCTGCGAGAAGGTCGCTTGTCATCGCTCAATGGCGTTGCCGGCAGTCTCTGGATTCCTTTTGGCTGTGTGATTGAGAACGCTCGTGGCACCCGTGATTCAGACACGATGTTTGGCAACGAGATTCGGAACCTGCTCTTCGGCAACGAGGGCAATGACCGCTTTGTCGGCAACGGTGGCGACGACGTGCTGCGTGGCGGCACGGGCAATGACACCTACGTTTGGTCGATGGGCGACGGCAATGACGTGGTTCGTGAAGAATCCAATGGTGGTCGTGAAATCATCGAGATCAGCGACCCAATCGGTCGCCTGAATGCCCTCGAAGACGATTTCATCTTCCGCAAGTTCGGACGCGATTTGAGAATCGATATGACCTTCAATCAGGGTGAAAGCCTCGGCTCAGTAGTCATCAAAGATATGGCCTGGGGCGGAAGCCGTGTCGAAACGCTCCGATTTGTCGATTCTCAGGGTAATAAGATTGGCAACGATATTGACTTGAATTCCGTCTTTGTCCAATCGACCGACGTCGCGAGACGTTTCCAAGTGACAAACTCTCAGACTCAATTCGGTTACATCGCTACCCCGGTTTAGAATTACCGGGCGGATTTTGACCAACTGAACCTCGCTGGTTCCCGCCAGCGAGGTTTTTTTGTTGACTGACCCGAAGCGACTTCTTTGTTGTGGCCGGACGGCTTGCAACCTGTCGCCTCCGAGAGAGTTCAGTCAATTAAGGCCCCCGCCGGCTTCTTCGTCGCTTCATCAGGCAATCACTTTTGCCATGGAGCGCACGGCGCCTATGATTGAACGAACAAAATACTTCGGGCCAGAACATGATGGAAACTGACAAGTCGGACGAACAAACCGAGAACACCGCCAACGAAGCGGCCCGCAAGGCCCCAGTCGGCGCTCAGTACGGTTCCCCTGCGTCCAACCTTAATCGAGACGTTCCATCGGGAGGCGGCAACCTTTCTGACTCAGCTGAAGATGCGAGTTCCGAGCGAGGTAAGCACACAGCAGTGAAATGTCTCTCTCTTGTTGGACGGCATCACGGCTTGGATGTCAGTGCTGATCGCCTGATTCACGACTACTCGCTCGAGGAAAATGAGCCGGACCAGCGCCGCCTATTGCGCATGGCCAGAGACGTGGGCCTCAAAGCCCGCGCAGCTCGTTTGACCTGGAAACACCTGGAACGAATGCAGCAGGCCTTCCCCGTAATGGCTCGACTGCAGAACGGCAATTACGTCATCATTGTCGGGATGAGGCGAAAAGAGCTTGAGGATGGCAAGGCCGTCAGCCAAGTCGCGATCTTTGATCCCCTCGCCGACCGCCCCGACTTTATCTTTCTCGATCGGGAAGAGTTTGAGCGCTCCTGGAAGGGCGACCTGTTACTCGCCAAACGCACCTTCACGATGCTGGACCAAAACCAGCCTTTCAGTCTCCGCTGGTTTCTCCCGGAGATGTGGAAGCAACGCTCTTCGTTTATCGATGTTGCGATCGCCGTCTTTTTCATTCACTTGATCTCCTTGGTGGTCCCGCTTTATTTTCAGATCGTGATCGACAAGGTTTTGGTTAACTATGCGGTTTCCACCTTGCAGGTAATCACGGTCGGAATCTGCATCGCTTTGCTGTTTGATGCGATTCTCGGATTTCTGAGAAGCTTTCTGCTGCTGCATGCCACCTCGAAAATTGACGTCCGTGTATCGACTCGGACTTTCCAGCAGATGCTCAGCCTGCCAATGACTTTCTTCGAGCATATCTCCGCTGGTGTGCTCGCCAAGCATATGCAGCAGACTTCCAAGATTCGCGAGTTCCTCACCGGAAGTCTGTTTACAACGATGCTGGATGCAACCGCACTATTTGTCTTCTTGCCGATTCTTTACTTCTACTACAGCAAGACATTGACGTTAATTGTCCTAGGGTTTTCCGGCTTGCTGGCTTTGAATATCGGCGTGCTGCTTGGTCCATATCGACGCCGCCTCGAATCTCTCTACTTCGCCGAAGGCAATCGCCAGGCGATGCTGGTCGAGACGATTCACGGGGCGCAGACTGTCAAGGCTCTGAGTATGGAGCCGGTCCAACGAAAGAAATGGGACCAGCGCACGGCCGAATCGGTATCGATGCATTTTAAGGTCGGCAAGATTTCAACTATCGCGACGACCATCTCCAAGTTCCTTGAAAAGCTGATGACCGTTGCGGTCGTCTGGTTCGGGGCGAGTATGGTTTTTGAGAACCAGCTCAGCGTCGGCGCGCTGGTTGCTTTTCAAATGATCAGCGGCCGGGTGACGGCTCCGCTTGTCCAACTGGTTTCCTTGGTGCACTCGTACCAAGAGGCTGCTCTCAGCGTTCGGATGTTAGGCGCGGTGATGAACCAGCCCAAAGAGGCTGGCATTGGTCAAGGACTTCGCCCCATCATTCAGGGCTCGGTTGAATTCGAAAATGTCACGTTTGCCTATGCTCCGACATCGCCACCCGCACTTGATCATGTCTCGATAAAAATTCCCGCTGGAAAAGTCGTCGGGGTTGTCGGTAGAAGTGGTAGCGGAAAAACGACATTGACCCGATTGCTCCAAGGGATGTACCAGCCGCAGTCCGGTCTGCTCCGCGTGGACGGCTTCGATATGCGGGAACTAGATGTCTCGCACTTGCGGCAGAACATTGGCGTGGTACTCCAAGATAATTTCCTCTTCCGCGGCTCTGTTCGCGAGAACATCGCGATGGCCCAGCCCAACGCTTCGTTTCAAGAAGTCGTCTTTGCCGCCAAGATGGCCGGCGCCGACGAATTCATTGAACGTTTGCCTCAGTCTTACGACACGATGCTCGAGGAAAACGGCTCCAACCTTTCGGGCGGCCAAAAGCAACGACTCGCTATCGCTCGAGCTTTGATCACCGACCCGCGAATTCTCGTGTTCGACGAGGCGACCAGCGCCCTCGATCCGGAAAGCGAAGCAATTATCCAAGCCAACCTCGCCCGAATTGCCAAGGGCCGTACTGTAATTATTGTCTCCCACCGTCTGACCACTCTGACTGGCTGCGATGCGATCGTCGTGCTCAATCGGGCCAAGGTCGATTCGATGGGAAATCATCAGCAATTGCTTAACTCCTGCAAGGTTTACCGCGATTTATGGCATCAGCAAGTGGGCCGACATTAAAAGAGCGCGTTCGTCAGCAACGAGACTCGCGCCGCCGCGCAGCGCTCGATGACTTGCGCGCCAGTAATCCCCAGACCGACCGTCTGTTAAACGAGTTTCAACCGGACGCGGTTGAAATCGAGCAAGCTCGCGTTCCCGGTGGCTTGCGCTGGACGCTCTACACGGTCGTGGCAATGATCATTGCCGTGATCGCCTGGTCCTACTGGGCAGAGGTGGACAAGATAGTTACCTCGCCGGGCAAATTGACTGCTGCCGATAAGCAAGTGATCATCCAAACGCCGAACACCGCCCCGATTCGTGCGATGGAAGCCCGTTTTGGTGACATCGTCAGGGCAGGAGACGTCCTCGCAACACTTGATCCAACTTTTTCCGCTGCCGATTTGGCTCAACTCGAGCAAAAGCTGCTCGCCCTTGAAGCCCAAATTGCGAGATTGAATTGCGAGCGCGATCGGGTCAATTTCGATCTGTCCGGACACGAAAACCATCGCGACTGGTTGATGCAGCAAATGGCTTATGTCGAGCGAAAGAATGAGTACGATTCCAAGCTCGCGGAATTTGAATCAGAGTTGAGTAAAATCGAGACTCAGCAAAAGAACACGCAAGTGGAACTGGCCACGGAACGGGAGAAATTGGTCAAGCTTGAAGATGCACTCGAGGCGCGGAGCAAGCTGAAGCAACAAGGCTCCGTTTCCGATATCGATGTGATGCGCTGGGATATCCAGACAATGGACTCGCGGAAGAATATCGAAGTCCTCGAAGGCAAGCAGAAAGAGTTGGCTGCCGAGACCGAGTCAATTAAGAAACGCAAAGAGGCCTATGTCGCCAGTTGGCGGGCCGATGTGGCAAAACAGTTAGTCGAAGCCGCCGAGAAAAAGAACACGAGCGAGGAGGAACTGAAGAAAGCTCGTCGCACCAGTGAATTAGTCGAAATTCGCGTTCCGCAGGACCTTCCCTATAAGGAATTTTATGTTCAGGAAGTCGCTGACAGGACCGTCGGGTCGGTTGTTCAACCGGGAGAGGCTCTCTTCAAGCTGACTCCGCTAGATGCTGAACTGGAAGTCGAAGTAGAAATCGCCGGGAAGGATATCTCTAACATCAAGGTCGGAGACTTCGTACGAGTAAAACTCTCGGCGTTTCCCTATCAGAAAAACGGTTGGCTGGAGGGCACAATACGCACGATCAGCGAAGGCTCTTTTGAAAAAGAATCACAGCAGCCCGGACCGCCGATCACGACCTTTCGAGCACGCGTGACGCTGGCGAAGGACCAAGTCAATTTCCGAGCAAAAGATTATCGCCTGCTCCCAGGTATGACCGCTGACGCAG
>JBJTQD010000798.1:0-1330 GCA_046075445.1 Planctomycetota bacterium | reverse complement strand
CCGCGCTCGGCGCGGGTCTCCCGACCCCGCCGAACGCGCGAGTGCGGCCCGCATCTCGGCTGTTTTTCACTATGCCTAACTTTGAGTCTTAACTGCCTATCCATTCAAACCTTCAATTTCATCAGTCGGAGTATGTCATGTTGGAAGGGATCAATTCCCAGCGGGCACCTGAGCCGGTCGGCCCTTACCCGCACGCGAAGCGCGTCGGCAATCTGTTGTTCCTCTCGGGGGTTGGTCCGCGGAAACGGGGCTCGAAAGAGATTCCCGGCGTGACGCTGAACGATCGGGGCGAGGTCACGGCTTACGATATCGAGGCCCAGTGCCACAGCTGTTTCTCGAACGTTCGAGCCATCGTCGAGGAGGCGGGGGCAAAGTGGGAGAACGTCGTGGATGTCACGGTCTTCCTGACGAACATGAAAGCCGACTTCGCGACATTTAATCGTGTTTACGCAGAGTACTTTGGACAAACTCGCCCCTGCCGGACAACGGTCGAGGTGGGCGCGTTGCCAACGCCGATCGCTGTCGAGCTGAAGTGTATTGCAGTGATGGACTAAGTAAGGCTGGGAGCCGCATTCGTTATGGCAAACGATTTTCTCGTCGACATCCACACTCACATTCTTCCGCGGGAGTGGCCTGATCTTGCCGACCGCTACGGTTACGGCGGGTTCGTGAAGATGCATCACGAGACACCGGGCTGTGCGCGGATGATGATCGATGGCAAGTTCTTCCGGACCGTCGAGGAGAATTGCTGGTCTCCGCGGCACCGCATTGACGATTGCGAACGGCAAGGCGTGTCGGTCCAGGTGCTTTCCACGGTTCCGGTGATGTTCAGCTACTGGGCGCGTCCGGCGGATGGAGCTGATCTTTCGCGTTTGCTCAATGACCACATAGCCGATGTTGTGCGGGAACATCCCAAAAGGTTTGTTGGACTGGGGACGGTGCCACTGCAGGATCCGGCTCTGGCGATTGAAGAGCTTCGTCGTTGTGTGGGCAGGTTGGGACTAGCGGGTGTTCAGATTGGCTCGCACGTCAATGATTGGAATTTGAGTGCCCCCGAACTGTTTCCTTTTTTTGCTGCGTGCGAGGAGTTGGGAGCGGCTCTCTTCGTGCATCCGTGGGACATGGTTGGCAAGGAGCGGATGGAGAAGTACTGGCTACCGTGGCTCGTCGGAATGCCGGCGGAAACGAGTTTGGCGATTTGCAGCTTGATACTCAGTGGCGTCTTGGAACGGTTGCCGCGATTGCGAGTTGCGTTTGCACATGGCGGCGGAGCTTTCCCGGCGACGATTGGCCGAATTGAGAACGCGCTCAAGGTGCGTCCCGACTTGGT
>JBJTQD010000797.1:0-1149 GCA_046075445.1 Planctomycetota bacterium | reverse complement strand
AAAGTTATTCTCGAGAAGTGGTCGGAAGGCTTCAATCAAAAGGCTCTCTTCCCGACCAACAGCGACGTTGGTGGACAGGTTGCCAGGGATGCACAGTGGCAGGCATTAGCAGCCATCATCGCCTCTTGCATCGGCATTATTCTCTACGTCTGGATTCGGTTCCAGAATGTCGCCTTCGGTGTGGCGGGTGTGGTCGCATTGATTCACGATGTGCTCGTGACTCTGGCCGTGATCGCTCTCACGCATTACGTTGCCGGCTACCTCGGTTTTGCCTTGATCGAGCCGTTCAAAATCAACCTGTCGATGATCGCTGCCCTGCTGACCATCATCGGTTACTCAATCAACGACACGATCGTGATTTTCGACCGGCTACGTGAGATTCGCGGCAAGCGACAAGAACTGACGCCGGACATGGTGAACACGGCCGTGTCGCAGACGCTCAGCCGTACCTTCCTCACTGCAGGCACCACGTTTGCAGTGGTCTTCATCCTGTATCTGCTCGGCGGCGAAACGGTTCACGGCTTCGCATTTGCAATGTGTGTCGGTGTGATCGTCGGAACTTACAGCTCGGTCTTCATTGCAGCCCCCATCGCGGTTTGGATGATCAACAAGCTCGGTTTCGACCCGAACACTGTAGAACAGACTGCGACGGCGAAATCTTAGGTTGTCAGGGGCTGGCGAACACGGCCCCTGAGATGGCTGATAACATACAAGGCAACTGCTGCTCTCTGGGCAGCAGTTGCTTTTTTTTCGAGCCTCTGAACCGAGACCAATGGTTCACAGTCTAGAGAGTTGGAGCGAGATCCCTTGGAGGCAAATTTCTTTGGCTCTATGACTCGCCCTCTGATTTATCTCCTGTCTTTCAAAGAAACCCCCTCGCCATGAACCGCGATTCTGCGAACACCAATGGCGGGTCAGCAAGTGACCAAAGCCCTGCAGCGAATGGCTGGTGGTCAGGCCCCTCGGGCGGACGAGAGATTCTCTGGCTGGCCTTTCCGATGGTCATCTCCAGCCTCTCTTGGACAGTGCTTTCGTTCATCGATCGAATCTTTCTTGAGCTGCTGCTGCTATATTAAGAGTTGCATCCACCTCAGACCATTTCAGTGGTTCTGATGGCTAAATCAGCCGCTCCGAGACGATCTCCTGCGA
>JBJTQD010000796.1:0-2264 GCA_046075445.1 Planctomycetota bacterium | reverse complement strand
CTATGAAGGTACCGCACTGTCCAGTGAAAAAATCGGTTGTGGCGAAGTTCCTTGTCCTCGACGTTGGCCAGTGGCGAAAGCCCCAGCCAGACATGGCGGACCCCTTCTTTCTTGAACCGGTCGATCGCGGCTTTCATGATGGCCGGTTCCGCGTACTGCGAGGTCTCGGGTAGTCGGCGTTTGAAACAGGTCACGTATCCGACGACTTCTCCACCAGCAAAGACTGGATCGAAGAAAACGAAAGCGTTCATCTTGCCCGCTTCGTCGAACAGGAAGAAATGTCTGACGTGTGGTTCGTCATCGATCACGATCGGGCGGTTGAGGAAGCGAACCTCTTTTCGCTTGACCCGCCGTGTGGCTCGCCAAGAGTCCGAGAGGGCGACAACCTCTTGTTCGTTAGCTTTCAGGCTCCCCTCACTAATGCGGAAGTTTCGCCGCAGGATCCAATTTTCCGAGTAGCGCAGCCACTCTTTTTCTTTGCCCTTGAAGTCGTACTGGTCGAGGTCCAATCGCGTATCGACTCCAACTTCATTGACTAGGCAACCGAGTTGGCTCAATTGCTGGGCGGTCTCGTAAGAGACTTGGACGAACGTTGGTCGACGGTGGGCCGACATGAATTCGCGGAGTAGAGCCGGGCGACGTTCAGCCGAGCAGACGGGGTCACCGAGGACGAAAGTCAGACCCCAGCGTGAGCGGTAGGCGATGTATCCTCGCTCGTCGCCGAAGTACTGCAGATGAGGCTGGATGGCGGTTGAGTAGGCCATTGAGAAACTGCCATGCTGACGGACGAGTTCCATCCGCAAATCGAGCGGGAATCGCGGGTCGTCATGCGCGGGGGCGTGAGCTTGTGCCCAGTACGAGGGCGAGCGCCGATCAATAGTCCGTTCGCTGGACGGGGTGAGCCCGGGTAGCGAGAGCGGACCGGTAGCGGCAGCGGGTTGAGACGCCATCGGCGTGAATCCTTCCTTGGAGTCGTCCGGAGAGTAGCTGGCAACTCCGAGAAGATACTAGAGCGACTCGGAATGTCCAATTCCATTTCGTCCCCTGCTAGCACTCCCGAGCGGGGAAGTCTCGCATTAGGCATCAAGTGATTGCCAGAGGTACCAACTGGCGATTGTCGCATAGGGACGCCAAGGCTGGGCGAGCAGTTCAATTTCCTTAGGGGACGGGAGTTCCTTGAGTTCGTATTCCTTCTGGATTGCTTTGCGAATGCCGTAATCGCCGATGGGGAGAACATCGAGTCGGCCGAGGCTGAAGATCAAAAACATCTGTGCAGTCCAGACGCCGATTCCCTTGACAACGGTCAGTTGTTCGATGATCTCGTCATCTGATTTCCGAGCGAGTCGTTTGAGGTCGAGGTCTCCGGTGTCGACATGTTGAGCGAGGTCGAGGAGATAGGTTCCTTTCTGCCTTGAGATACCTACTTCGCGGAGTTGTTCCAAATTGAGTTTGGTGATGGCAGCGGCCGTTATACCAGGCTTACCAAGTCGCTCCAGTAAGCGTACTGAAATGGTCTGCGCTGCAGCAACCGAAATCTGTTGCGAGATGATCGAATTGGCGAGCATTTGAAAATGGTCGCTTTTGGGCCGAAGCGTGAACGGTCCGACCCGGCGAATGATTTCCCTCATTTGGGGATCACTTTTTTTCAGCTGGGTCTGTGCTGAGCGAATATGTTGAGCTGAGATCGGCATTGGGATAGGTCTAGAAAAATGATGGGTGTGGCAACGACTCAGTCTGATTATCGGTCAGTTGGCCAGAAGCGGCAATTCACCGAAGCGTTCGCATTGAAAAGGCCGAGAAACGCCGCCTGTCGCTGCTTCCGGGGGATCGGTAAGATCTTACATTATGAGCAGCTCATTCACTTCTAATTCACTGGCCGCACAAGCGACTCGCAATCGCTTGCGTTGCCTCGACAGTCAGGCTTTGGCCGAACATCAAGTCGAGCGGCTGAATCGACTTCTCGGAACGATTCTGCCAGAGAGTCGTTTTTATCAACAGAAGCTCGGGGGCTTGCGTCCACAAATTCGGTCCTTGGAGGAACTTGCTGAATTGCCTTTTACCTTCAAGGATGAGCTTGTTGCCAACGACCAGCACCAAGCGATGGTCGCCAACTTGACTTACCCTGTTGCCCGCTACGTCCGCTACCATCAGACATCCGGCACGCGCGGGCGGCCGCTCGTGGTACTCGACACGGCGGAAGATTGGCAATGGTGGATTGAGACGTGGCAATATGTTCTCGATGCGGCTGGGGTGGAGCCCGGAGA
>JBJTQD010000795.1:0-5436 GCA_046075445.1 Planctomycetota bacterium | reverse complement strand
GGCCTAAAACGCGAAACAGGACGAAGGCTCCTTTGATTCGGGAAGAGCGGGCACTGCCTGGCCCAAATTAGAGGCTTCGCCCGAAAGTGAAAGCAGCGACTTCGCAGCGAAGAGTTCGTATTAACAGCGAGAAAAGCCTCGGTTCGCTAACAACTCTAGGGCTAAAGAGCCCTCACTTTTTTCTTTCGGATTTGTTAGCGGCGACCCCAAAACGGAGCTTTGGCAAAAACCAAGCCTTAATTTTCCAACTCAACGCGACATCTGCCGATTAACCTCAAGCCCAAACAAATCCCCGGGTGCTGAGTCGGTCGCTTCAAGGCTGCGAACGAGTAAGGACCTCGCTACAAGGACGGCCCAAATCGCTCGCAACCTTTACGTGATCGGCGTGATTGTCGCCGAGTCTCATTAATCAACGAACTAAGGCAAACGTCGGGCATCCATAGCTCGACTGGTCGGCAACTTGATGTTCCAAGCCAGACCGACCGCGCTCATCGCGCGAATCACCAGCCAACTCGCATCAAACTGATACCACAACAAACCATGCTTCGCCGAGGTCGGAAAAGCGTGATGGTTATTGTGCCAACCTTCGCCCATGCTCAACAACGCACAAAGCAAGTTGTTGGTCGAATGGTCGCCCGAACGGAAATGCCGTCGACCAAAGAGGTGACAGACCGAATTGATCGACCAAGTCACATGGTGAGTGAAAAACACTCGGACCAAACCACCCCACAAGAAGCCGAGGAAAGCGCCGAACCAAGGCGAACGACTTCCGTCGCCAAACCAAGCTTCAAACCCGTAGCCCAGAGCTGTGGGAATCGCCAAACTGGCAAGGACAAACACGTAGTACTGCTTGTTCACCCACATCAGCAAGCGATCGCGGGTCAAATCGGGAATGTACTTTTCAAAATCGGGGAATGACCAGTAGCCGGTAAACAACCAACCAATTTGACCGTGCCAAAATCCCTTAATCGCGCCCCAGATTCCGGGACCTTCGAGGTTCGGGGAATGTGGGTCACCGTCCTGGTCGCTGTGCCCGTGATGACGCCGATGCACGGCGCACCATTTCAAGGGTTCGCCTTCAATCGACAGCGCACCGAGCATCGTCCAAAACAGCCGGACCCAACGGTAGGTCTCAAAAGAACGATGGGTCAGCAGACGATGAAAGCCAATCGTGATCCCGAGCGTTGTCAACACCCAACCACCGATCAACATGGCTAAATAGGGCCAATCCATCCAACCGAAGGCCCACATCATGATGATCGCGAAAAGGCAACCAAGGAATGGAAAAATGACGGCAATGGCCATCGTCACTTTCTGTTCCATTGTCGCCACTGGAGGCCCAGCATCACCGGCCACTGGCGTTTCGTCCAACTCTGTTACTTGTTCAATTGCGCCAACCTCACGATAGGCATTCTTCAAATCAGGAAAATCGTTCATCAAATCCTCTTGCTAAGTACTTGCCTTCCCAACTGGCTGGCCGCAATCCCGGCCGCAACTTCCTGTAATAGCCTCTCGCCGCCTCGAAGAAAAACCGAGCGACCAGAGGGCGTTTGAATCTTCAGACCCACCAAAGAGTCTTCCGACCAGCGGGAATCGTTGGCGAACCAACCACTCCGAATCACCTCGGCCGCGCCCTGGAACCTTTCGAGGCCAGACGCAACAGAGACAAGTTATAACCAAAGCTCGCTAAACATGAAACTTTGATGCCGAACGTTTTGGCCGAATCCAGTAGTTTCACTTAAAACACTGGAATCTCAAGCTTTACAGGGTCAACGGGGATAATGGCCTTTTTTGGCGAACTCGCCCGGCATCCAACAGGCCGGTTCTCACTCCCCGCTGCTCGAGTCACTCTTGGGCTCACGCGAGATTCTACGCTTAAGCCGATGACGCTTCCGCTCATCGACCGTAGCCAAGCCCCAATTTAAAGCTTCATCTTGCGTGTACTGCTTCCCCAATTGGCGAGCTAATTCTGCTTTTGCCAGCTCGTAACCCAAATAAAAGGCATGCGACGGGTCAATTCCCAGGTCGGCCTCGACACTCAGTTGATCGAACAACTCAAACGGGTCGGCTGAAACCCAAAGCCGATGTTCAGCCAACGCGTACAAGCCATCGGGCTCAGAAAACAAACGCAAGTTTCGATCCTTGATCCCCCGCGCAAGCGACTCCAGCGCCTCACGACCAAAAGAACTCAACCTCGTGTCCCGCAGCATCACGAGCCGATCCAACAACCGTTTAGGCGGCACGCGTCGGTCGATCGCATGCTTCACAAGTCGCCGCGCCCAGTCGCACTCGGCAACTGATGTTCGCGCCCAATTGATGACTTGCGTCGTGAGTACGCTGCGGATTCCCAATTCCTGGCAAATCGCCAAGAGCAGAAAATTTATCCCCGCCGAGTCACAATCCGAGAGTTCGGTCAGGTTCCCTACGCCCATCATCAACTCGGCCTGAGGCCAGCGACGGCGGGCTTGAAAATAACGCTCCAAACTCGCTGCGAAACCGAGACCAATCGGCTCGAGAATCGGATCCGCTCGCCACTTTCTTCCACTTTGCTCCAAAAACTCCGCAGTTGCTTCCAGCTGCTCCCACTCCTCGAGGCGATCGGGAATCACGACCAGTTCCGCCTCCAAATCAGCGGCCCACTCCCGATTAGTTCCATTCACACTGAGCACCAACTCGGCACCAGCAGCGACTGCCGCGGTCACCTCGGCTCGATCAAAACTGTCGATGGAAACTCGCAACCCCAAGTCGCGAATCGCTTTGACTGCGTCGCCCACATCGCGCCAGCCCCCGGCGGGGTCGCAACCAACGTCGAACAAGTCCGCACCCGCTTCAGCATATTGCCGAGCCATCGCGATCAGAGCCGCGCGGTCCAATCGCGGCGCGTGATTGATCTCGGCTAGTATTTGAATGTCGTAGCCCGACCAATCGGGTGGCGTCGCGGGCTGAGCAAAAAACGCCGGCAAGTCGCGCAGGTCCTTCGGCCCAGTCTCAACTGCAACCCCCGCCCGCTGGCAAATGAGCTGCAAATCCTCTCCGCAAAACCCGGGAATAATGACGCGTGTCGTCCCTGGCGGCACCTCCAGTCGCGCCGCAATCCAAGCCGGAGTCATCAACGCGGCAACGGTGATCGGCATGACCTGAACCGTAAAGCCAAACCCCAGTTGCTGCGACAAACGCCCAACCACCTCGCGCAGCGCGGTCTCGGCCAATCGCCCCGTGACAAAATGAATCTGTTCCTGCTCCATGTCGCCAGTCTAACTCCTGCGTCGGCCCGTTAAAATCGCTCTCACTTCCAATAGACGCCGACCGCCGCGCAAAATATCCTGTTACACGCCTCGAACATAACTCTCTTTCGCACCCGACTCGCCGCATGAAAGCTCTCCGATACGCACAGAGAATGGTTGGACTGGAGTCGATCAGCCATCAATCCAACAGGGTCGTCACCAAGTACTTGCAGATGAAGCTGACCAAGTTCGGCTTCCTTGTCGAAGAACTGCGGTATCGCGACCCGGCCGGTGTGCTCAAAGTGAATTTGGTTGCCCGCAAAGGAAATGCTCCGCCAGAAGAAAGCCCCAGCGGCAACCGCGGACTCGCCTACTTTTGCCACACTGATGTCGTTCCTGTAACGAGTTGGTTCACCGACGAGTTCGGCCCATTTCAGCCAACAGTTCTCAACGAGCGACTCTATGGCCGAGGAAGCTGCGATATGAAAGGCTCCATCGCCTGCATGCTCGCCGCCGCCAAGAAATTCGATTGGCATCAACTCCGCCAACCGCTTTACTTCATCGCCACCGCCGATGAAGAGGTTGGCTTTCACGGGATCAAAAACGTAGTCGCCGAGAGCCAGTACTTCCGCGAGATCGTTGCTCGACAGGTTCCAGCCGTGATCGGAGAACCGACCAACCTCGACGTTGTTCACGCCCACAAGGGTTCACTGCGAATCATCGCTAAAGCCGATGGGACAGCGGTTCACTCCAGTACGGGAATCCAAACCAATGCGAACTTGAAGCTCATTCCTTTCGCCAACGAAATGCTTCAGATTTGTCGTGAGACAGAATCAGACACTCGCTGGCAGAACAACGATTTTCACCCGCCGACCCTCACTTGGAACATTGGTATTCGCGATAATGCTGCCGCGCTGAACATCACCGCCAGCGAAAGCACCTGCACTGTTTACGCCCGGCCGATGCCTGGTGTCGACTTGCAACCCTTGCTCGATCGCGTTGCCGAGGCGGCAAAAAAGTACAACCTTGACCTCCAAATTATCCGCGCCTGCCAACCGCTTTGGGTCGCTCCCGATGCTCCGTTTGTCGTTGCGGCTTGCCAACTTGCACATCGCCCGGCCCCGCGCACGGTTTGTTACGCGACCGACGGCGGCTTGCTCGATGAACTGCAAGATAAAATCATCTGTGTCCCGGGCGGAGTAGAACAAGCCCACACCCACGATGAGTGGATTGCCTTGGAGCAACTCGACCGAGGCACGGAACTTTACCAAAAGATGATTCAACACTGGTGCTGCAGCTGAATGAAAAAACAACCTCAACCCACCGAGATCTATCTTTCCGATGCCACCGGTAAGGACATCCGGGCCGTCAGCAATTTCCTGCAGCCCTTCGTCGATCAGGAATTTCTTCTGCCCCGCACCCGCGATGAACTGGTTCATCTGCTCAAGCACGCCTTCGTCGCGCGCTGGAGACGAAAGGTTGTCGGTTTTGCGGCTGTCGAAATTTACTCGCGAAAACTGGCTGAAATTCAGTGCCTCGCCGTCCATCCGGAATTCCAGCGAATGGGCATCGGCCGTCGACTCGTTACCGCCTGCGTCCGGCGAGCCAAAGAGCTGAAAGTCCTCGAGCTAATGGCGATCTCTGCTTCCGATGGGTTCCTGAAAGAATGCGGTTTCGACTACAGCCTGCCAAAACAAAAACGGGCACTGTTCGTCGAACCGTTGGAGATTGAACTCGACTCCAGCGAGGATTGAGCAATCCGGAAGCGGGATTGCCGAAGCCACTCGCCACTCGCCACTCTACCTCGAATTATCCTGAAAAAATTTCCCCCAGCATGCGGGCGGGGCGTCGGGCATATTCACCGGTTCATCGGCCATTCGCGCGTCGAGCATCCGCAACTCTTCGTCAAGCCCGCCCAGGAGCGCCTTGTAATCGGCATTTGCCAACAGTTCGGGTTTCGACCTCGCTTCAAATGCATAAGCCTGACGCACGACCGTCAATTGCCGCTTAGCCAGCGCCACGATTTCATCCCGCTCTCGCTGTCCCATTTTCGCCGGCCAGTATCCTTCTCGGCAAAGCATGATCACCATCGCCGTCGCGGCTCGGACCTGGTGCGGAAATCGCCGCGCGTCATTCTCCAACGTTCGCTTAATCATCGACAACAAGCGCAACCAACCGTCACTGGTTGCCAACCAGTTCGTCGCGCGGTCAT
>JBJTQD010000794.1:0-1469 GCA_046075445.1 Planctomycetota bacterium | reverse complement strand
ATAGATTCCCAGCAGACGCTTCTTTTGCTTGTCATCGAGCAAGCCGAGGACTTCTTCTTCTGCCTTGGCCATTGCTTCGGGGTCAGGTCGTCCGCCGCCACCACCGCCTGGAGCTGGCATGTTCTCTTCGATGATTGCCTGAATCTTTTCGGTGGTTTCATCCGAAAGGTCGAGGGCTTTCTGAACCGGTTCGGCTCGCAGCAACATCATGCGGCTCATGCCGCGGCCACCGAAGCCGCCGCCACGACCGCCACCACCACCTTGGCCACGGCCTTGGGCCATAGCGTCTGCGGTCAAAGCGACCAGCAGCAACACGCAAGTAACTCCAAAAATCAAAGCTTTCTTCATGGATTTGCTCCCCACTTCGTAACATGCCCAAAATCAGCGGACCCATCCGCCAAGTGGCAATGAAGATATTTAACCAACTGAATAGGCCTGAGTTGCGGGGAGTGGGGCCGATTTTCGGGAACTATTCCTGATTCGCAAAAGCCGATTTTCCAGATGGGGTCAGAGTGTTTTCTCGACGTCCCCGCCGCGGTGGGGCTCGCTTTTTCAGGAAATCACCGGTCGTCGAGCGGAAACATTCAAATTGGGGATGTTCTTGCAAAATGGGGGAAAAAGGCTAGACTTACGGCTCGAAAAACGAGGGCATCACCCGGCTACGGCTGCCGGACCAACAGGGTTAATTCTGCCATTTTTCGTTTTGACTGACCGTCAGCTTGTGCAAAGCACAAAATTTGTTCGGCATGTAAACAGCTTGGTTCTGTGTTGCCGATGCTGAAACGGTCAGCCCAAATAACAGTTGCCGTTGAACAAGAGTCGGATTGAGTTTTGCTGTAAAGAAGAAATATGACGATTTCGAAAGAGCGGATTGCGACGCTGACTAAGGAGTTTGGAAAGAACGACAAGGACTCCGGAGCAGCCGAAGTTCAGGTTGCCATTTTGACCGAGCGAATCAATGCATTGACCGGTCATCTCTCCTCGCGAAAGCGAGACCATTCGACGCGACGTGGATTGCTGGGAATGGTTTCTCGCCGCCGCAGCTTGCTGGACTATCTCCGGAAGACCAATCCGGAACGTTATTTGGACGTGATTAACCGATTGAACATCCGCAAGTAGCGGAAAGTTGCAGGCCGGGCTTCAGACGAAACCCGGCCTTTGTTCTTTTTGTGAATGTCATTGGTGCGAACAGCCCGCTCGAGAAAACGTTTTTCTCCGTGGACTGCTTCGAAAATCCTTGCCGTGTGATTTGGTTTGGCCGGAGTAGGCTCGGTTACAGACGCTTGGATGGTCCACAGGTTGGAACATCGCGAGAATGGTCGGGAAGCCGTATGCTTTCGGTGTTACTATGCGAGAGAAACTCGCCGATTGGGTGACAACAAACCACCAAAGTGCTTCGGAACTCAAACCCGAGTTGCCAAGCCGAAACTGCCCACTGTGTTGCAAGACCCAAGGTTGCAAGACCCAAG
>JBJTQD010000793.1:0-2104 GCA_046075445.1 Planctomycetota bacterium | reverse complement strand
CTTGAGGCCCAGCAGCGAGCGATCGCGGCAATTCGCCCCGGTGTGACGCTGAAAGAAGTGGACCGCGAAGCCCGGGGCTTCATCGAGTCGGCTGGCTACGGCAAGTACTTCGGCCACGGACTTGGCCACGGCTTCGGGTTGCAGGTGCACGAAATCCCGTTCATCTCGCCGATTCGCGAGGGAGTGTTGCAACCTGGCATGATCGTCACGGTCGAACCAGGGATCTACCTGCCCGACTTCGGCGGCGTTCGAATCGAAGACAACGTCCTAGTGACCGCAGAAGGACACGAGGTCTTAAGTCAACTTCCAAAGGCCTTCGAAGAAGTGCAGGTCGATTTGTCCTGAGCCCAACATCTGCCCCCTATCGGAGGAAGAGTCCGTTGAGGGGGGCCAACGAAGAACGGCGAATGCTAACAAGATTACGGCTGGGTATGCGGGAAGTGGCAAGGCACCTTCGACCTCCTCTCCTATCCGAAATTTCGTTGCGGTCCGCGCACGAGATCGGCTACGAGATTTGAGGCTGTTTCAAGTTTGGAATCACAAACTGCTGGGATCGAATAAAAAATTCCTGGAAGTCCCCCTGCTGCTACGTGGCAACTGATTATCGAACCGCCGTGGTGTCGACGGTCTGAATAATTCACAGCTAGTCCAAGTTAAGTTGATTGCATGGATTAATTCTCACCCAAGGACCGAAGTAATCCTCGACACTCGCCCACGTACTCCTTGTATTCTTCCGTTCTTCCGACTTTGTATGACCGTCCTTGCACCCCGTCGGTGGACGATACAAAAGTGTTTTGAACCATCGCAACTTTCTCAGCCAAGTCTCGTTGGTAGCGTTTCAGTTTTTGGTCAAACACTGCCAACTTACTCGTGATCCGGGGGTCATTTGTCTGCTGCAGGACAGCCAGCATATCCCTCACAAGTTTGAGTCGTCGAAGATAAGCGACGGTCCACGAATCGACACCGTATTTGGGGCGAAGTATCTCGACAAAAAATGGGTCGGTACCGAGAGCATTGAGGTGGGCTGTAACGTCTTCAAGCATCAGATTAAGAAATGGCTCGAGATCAAATGCTGTTGGCGGAAAAGCGGAGAATGGCTGTTTGACTTCCCCATAAGCTGCGATGCTGGCGCCCAATTCGATTTTGGCCAGCGCCATCATCGAAGCGAGGCCCTGCATTTGGAAATTCTGATTGAATTCCTGCAGAGCCTGACCGCCCGCATTCGGTTTGTTAGGATCGCCAATCGCCATCTTTTGGATTAATTCAGGAGTTACCCCCTGAATCATCATGCCGCTAAAGTAGCTGAGTTCCTTTCGTTCCTTGAGAATCTTGTCGTATACCGCGATTTGCTCGACAGTTGAGCTGGCTACTAATTTCTCGAGCGAGTCGATCGCATTGGAGTACTCAAACGAACCAACCAGCCGATAGGGAATCGATTGGTCGGCCGGTGCAAATGCCGAGATGGCGTAGTAAGTGGTTTGATACTGTTCCTGTACAGTTGCCTCGCGACGGCTCACGGCCGCGCAGAACCACTTGCCTCACCAGAACTGGTACTCTTGGCTGGGAAGTTGCACCGCCGAACTCATCGACCTGGACTTTATCTCAGTATCGCTGGCCGTGGCCCTCATCAGAGGACGATACTCGACCGCCCAATTGTAGTAATGCCGTCGGTCATATCCTGGGTAGCGCTCCGCGACCGGCAGGAAACTGCTAATCGGTTTGTCGGGCTCCTTTGGCATATAGAGGCCGAACATCGCTGCTGAATTGGTCGTTGCAGCTGGGTCCTTCAGCAGACCGCCCGCCATGGTTGCCATTCCATAACGACCGCGCAACCACCAATGCGCACCAACTCGAAGTGCAATGGCCTTGTCGATCACATCTTTGCCTGCCTGCTTTCCCTCGCGGGAAAGCGTTGCCACTTCCTCCGGAACCGCCGGGTCATCGAGCGTTGGCCTACCCGTAGGATTTTGGTTCAGCTCTTTGAAAAAACTAGTCAAGCGATTTCCATCATCGATCAGCGCGTATGCCGCATAGAGCCGAGTCTCGAAATCGTCCGTCTCTTTCAGATCCTTAACGGCCCGCCGCAATTCAACCAGACGCAACT
>JBJTQD010000792.1:0-3472 GCA_046075445.1 Planctomycetota bacterium | reverse complement strand
CCCATTTCGGTCGCCAGCGTCGGCTGGTAACCCACCGCAGAAGGCATACGACCAAGCAGAGCGGACACTTCCGAACCGGCCTGCGAGAAGCGGAAGATGTTGTCGACGAACATCAGTGTGTCTTTACCGGTCATGTCGCGGAAATACTCGGCCATCGTGAGTGCCGAGAGAGCGACGCGGAGACGAGATCCTGGTGGTTCGTTCATCTGGCCGAACACCATGCAGGTTTGCTCGATAACCTTGCGTCCGGTCTGACCGATTTCGGCCTCTTGCATTTCCAACCAGAGGTCAGTTCCTTCGCGGGTTCGTTCACCCACACCGGCGAACACCGAGTAACCACCGTGAGCACTCGCCACGCGAGCGATCAGTTCTTGGAGAATAACGGTCTTACCGAGACCGGCACCACCGAACAAACCGGCCTTACCACCGCGGACGAACGGGGTGAGCAGGTCGATAACCTTGATACCTGTCTCAAACAACTCGGTGTTGGTCGAGAGATCTTCGACGCGGGGAGCGGGCGCGTGAATCGGTCGGTACTCTTTGGCATTCACGGGACCGCGTCCATCGACTGGTTCGCCCAGCATGTTGAACACGCGACCGAGAGCGCCTTCTCCGACAGGAACCGAAACCGGAGCACCCGTGTCAACGCAATCTTGACCGCGACGCAAACCGTCAGTGCTACCGAGAGCCACGCAGCGGACGCGACCGCCGCCAAGGTGCTTGCTGATCTCGCCCGTCAGAGTCAGTTGGTTACCACCCGCGTTGATTTCAACCTTGACGGCGTTGTAAATCGCCGGGATTTTTGCTTCATCAAATTCAGCATCGAAGGTCGAGCCAATCACTTGAGTAACGCGACCGATGTTACCTTTAGTTGCAGTTGCCATTGAGCCGTATCCGCTGTGAAAGTTGAAGGTTTATCTATTTCAGTCAGTTTGTTTTCTAAACCAAATTCGAAGCCTGGCGGGCGAACCGCCCTCTATCGGAGCTTTAAGACTTAAGCGCCTCAACGCCACCGATGACTTCCATGATTTGTCCCGTAATTTGCGATTGGCGAGCCCGATTGTAGGTCCGCGAAAGCATTTTGATCATGTCCGAAGCGTTTTCGGTTGCACTTTTCATTGCCACCATTCGGGCAATCTGCTCGCTGACAGCCGCATCGAGGAAGCACTTGAACAGTTTGACCTTGAAGCTGGCTGGCACCACTTCTTCCAGGATACTGGTCGCCGATGGCACAAACTCGTAAAGCGACTGCGTCGAAGCTTGATTCGTTTCGCCGGCCGCTGGCTTAGCAGCCGGCCCAGCATCCAATTTGCCCAGCGGCAACAAAGTCTCGACCACCGCTTCCTGTTTGGAAGCAGAAACGAATCGCGTGTAGGTTACATCGAGCCGGTCGATTTTCCCTGCCAAGTATTCTTCGAGGTAACGACTTGCGATCGCTTCTACCTGGTCAAACTTGGGTTGGTCATCAAACTGGGTGTAGCTCTCAGCCGTTTCGATTCCCCGGAATTTCATTCCAGAAATCCCACGCTTGCCGGAAACCTCGATCACCGTCTTTCCGCCGGTGGATTCATCCAGTTCCTTTTTCCGCTGAACGCTCAACCGCAGCACGTTTCCGTTGTAGCCTCCGCACAGTCCGCGGTTGGCGGTCAACACCAACAGCAGAGCGCGGTCGGTCGACTCACGCGATTCGAGGAGGGGATGGGAAACTTCCAGACCCGCCCGGGAGAGGTCACCAACGAGTTTGGTGATTCGCCGCGTGTAATCGGTGGCCGATGCAGCCCGCTCCATTGCTTTCTTGAACCGCGCGGTGGCGATCAATTCCATCGTCCGCGTGATCTTGCGGATGTTACGAATCGATTTGCGACGTTTATCAAGTGCTCGGGGATTAGCCATGGATGTTGCCGAATGGTTGCTGCTGTACCCAGAAGCAAGTGGCGTTGCCGATTGGGCTCGACACCACTTGCCCGAATCAAACTCACGCCAAATTAGCCACGAAAATTGCGATTGAACTCTTCAATGATCGAGATCACCGCCTTGGTCACATGGTGATCAGGCTTCTTCATCGCATCACCATCGTTCTTATTTTGGTCCAGCAGGTCCCAAACTTCCTGCTTCTTGTTGTGGACAAATTCGCGGAACTCCCGTTCCCACTTACCCACCGCACTGACGGGACCCTTGTCCAGGTACCCCTTGGTGCCCGAATAAATGACCATGATTTGGTCAACCACATTCAGTGGGCGATACTGGGGTTGCTTCAGGAGTTCGACCATCCGGTAACCGCGGTTCAGTTTGGACTGGGTTGCCGCATCAAGGTCGGTTCCCAGTTGGGCGAAAGCTTCCAATTCACGGAAGCTGGCCAAGTCAAGTCGCAAACCACCAGCGACGTTTTTCATCGCCTTTACTTGGGCCGCACCACCCACTCGGGAAACCGAGATACCAACGTTCATCGCCGGACGGACGCCAGAGAAGAACAAGTCGGGCTGCAAATAAATCTGCCCGTCGGTGATCGAAATCACGTTCGTCGGAATGTAGGCCGAAACTTCGCCTTCGAGGGTTTCAATGATTGGCAGCGAGGTAATCGAACCCCCACCGAGGGCTTTACTCAGTTTAGCGGAGCGTTCCAGAAGGCGGCTGTGGCAGTAGAACACGTCACCCGGATAAGCCTCACGGCCTGGTGGACGACGCATCAGCAAAGACAGTTCGCGGTAAGCGACAGCCTGCTTGGACAAGTCGTCGTAAACGACCAGGCAATGTTCGCCCTTCCACATGAAATACTCGGCCATCGCCGTACCAGCGTACGGAGCAATGTACTGGAGCGGCGACGGGGTGCTGGCGCCCGCCACGATCACAGTCGTATACTCCATCGCACCGCGCTCGGCGAGTTCGCGAATCACGTTCGCTACCGAGCTATCCTTTTGGCCAACGGCCACATAGAAGCATTTCACCCCCGTATTCTTCTGATTCATGATCGCGTCGATCGCGATGGTTGTCTTGCCCGTCTTGCGGTCACCGATAATCAGCTCGCGTTGACCGCGTCCGACTGGGGTCATCGCGTCAATCGCCTTGATACCGGTTTGCATCGGTTCGTGAACCGGTTGTCGCTCGGCCACACCCGGCGCAATCACCTCAACCGGCCGCGTTTCGCTGGAGTTGATTGGACCTTTACCGTCGAGGGGATTGCCCAGCGGGTCAATTACGCGGCCAAGCACGCTCGGGCCGACCGGCACGGAAAGTAGGGTACCAAGAGCCTTGACCTGATCGCCTTCGTTGATTTTCAAATAATCACCGAGGATGATCACACCCACGCTGGTTTCCTCCAAGTTAAAAGCCAGCCCGATAATTCCGCCAGGGAACTCGACCATTTCGCCGGCCGCGACATTGGTCAGTCCATGGACGCGAGCGATACCATCACCCACCTCCAATACCGTTCCGACTTCGCGAACGTCAATCTGACTTTCGAACTGCGCGATTT
>JBJTQD010000791.1:0-3990 GCA_046075445.1 Planctomycetota bacterium | reverse complement strand
CAACCATGTTCGCCAGGATTCCAACGGATTGGTTCAGCGTGTCGGCTGTTCGCATTTGGGTTTCGGCGGTTTGGGTTGAGATGTTGTCGACCGCCAGTTCCAGCTTGCTGCCGATCCGGCCGGCGACTTGTTCGACCTCAGTCAAAACATGATTTCGCAGATTGTCCGCAGCGAGCTGCTGCGACTTCGTCCAGGTGCTCTCTGCAGTCGTGATCGTTTGCTTCCAGAGTTCGGTTTGATCGCGGACGGCTGAGCGAGTTGCGGCCAGCATTCGTCGACCAAGCTGAGCAACTTGGAGCGAAGCTTCATTGCCGGCTGGAGTGAATTCAAAAAACTCGCCCGTCAACTCCAAAGCCCGTTCGTCGACGACGCGCAAGAGTTGTGATTCGAGCCGGTCAGCCAAATAGAGGGTGAACATTAGCCCGATCGACATCACCAAAGCCTGTGCCGTGGTATCGAATGCGACGTAGAGGCTACTTTGCAAGCCGCTCATCATGACGGCGAGGTCTTCCGACTCACTCACACCGAGTTTACCCAAGCCTTCCGAGATCCCGAGCACGGTACCGAGAAAGCCAAGCAGCGGAATTGCCCAGATTAGGATCCGGACGAATGAATAACGAGCGTGCTTGCGATCCTCGTCGGCTTGGCTGAGGTAACGGAGTTCAGTCTCAGTTGATGAGCTGGCTCCGCTGCGGCGAATGTAGTCGAACAAACTCCGCAGTCGTTGATGCAGGTAGTGACTGTGAAGTGAGATGGGTAGCGCATGGAGCCGTACGCCTAAACGCTCGGCTTGTTGTTCGTCGTTTTCAGCGGGCGGAAGATCAGTTGGGAGTTCCAGCTGAACTTTTCGAATCCCCGCGAATTGAGCCAAGATGTCTTTTAATGCGATTAACAAAGCAGCCACCCCGATGCAGAACATCGCGGTCGTCGTCCGGCTGACCCAGTGCCCGAACAGATAACGGTAAATCAACTCGTGTTGAATCAGCCCACTGTCAATGAGCGCAGCGAAAAAGGTGAACGAGCTCAAGCCGATCGCGATCGGAATCAGCAGCGAGGAAGCGACTTGGAGCAGGCTGGAAATACTTTTCACGGGACCGACCCTGCGTTGTTTTCAACGAAAGTGAGATGCGAGGTTGACTCCCGGCACAGCTCGGAATCGGCCAAAAGGCGATGACCTGAGCGCAGGGAGATCCTCGTACAGTTCGGTTAATCGTCAAAGTTTGCCCAGTCTCTTCAGCGATAGCCTGCGGAATCGGCAAAGTTCATCTTTTCAGGGGCAGCTTGCCTGAAATGGCTGGCCGTTAAACTTTCGCTAACGGGCATGTTAAGACCTGCCGATACCTTTGTTTGTCGAAACGATTCGCCGCGAATCAACCGCGAGCGACTGAAAAACAATCCCGGGGGGGATAAGCCCAAAGACGTCGTCATGACCCTTTGGGCTTTATTTTTGCTAGCGTAGAGTCGACTGGCAGAAGGCGTTTGTCTCTGTTACCCAGCTTCAAATCTTGCGAAGCTGCTTGGGCCAACTGAATTCTCTCCCCTCAACTCCAGAGGGTGCTAGCCTGTGAAACTTCCTCCAAAATTCGCTGCTTGGTTGGCGCTCGGTCGCGTTGCCAACTTGCCCTCTGCCATCGCGAATGTCTGGATGGGGATGCTGCTCGGCACCGGTGGCTGGCTCCCTTGGTCGCAGTGGTTGCTGCTGAGCCTGTCTTCTGCCGCGCTCTACACGGCAGGCATGATCCTGAACGACTGGTGGGATGTTGGTAAGGATACGCTCGAGCGTCCAGAGCGTCCCTTGCCCTCAGGGAGGATCGGAGTGACTACGGCGGGCGCGGTTGGGTTCGGTCTACTCGGTCTCGGTGTTGCCCTGGCTACTTGGGCAGGTCGCATCGACAGCTCAGCGGTGAGCCTGCGTCCCTTGCTCGTCGCCAGTTTGCTGGCGCTGGCGGTCGTGCTCTATGACATTGTGCTGAAGCGAACGCCGCTTGCTCCCTGGCTGATGGGAGTCTGTCGCGGACTGAATGTATTGCTCGGAGCGAGCGTTAGTGTGAATCAAGGTGGCTGGAGTGGAATTCCCGAAGTGGCTTGGTGGATCGCGATTTGTCTTGCCGTTTATGTGGCAGGGCTGACTTGGATCGCCCGCAGTGAGGCGGGAGAGATTCGCCGCGGGCCACTTGTCTTGGGAGCTGCGCTGATCATTTTGGCTTTGCTCGGATATGCCGGAATTGTCCGCTCGCCTCAATTTCTTCAGCGAGTTGGCGGAGCCCGTAGCCTTGAGTTCTTTCCACTCTTGATCCTCGCGATTGGCTTTCCAATTCTTCGCCGAGCCTTCCGCGCGATAAAAAATCTTCAGCCACGGACTGTCCAGGGAGCCGTCATCACGGCGCTCCGCAGCATGATTGTGCTGGACGCTTCGGTTTGCATCGTCGCGGGGCAAGGAAGCCTGACATATGGGTTAGCGGTGTTCGCCCTGCTCCCGGTGGGACTGTTGCTCAATTCGGTCAGCCGTCATACTTGAGCAGAGACCGCGAGGCCGTGATCCTCGCGGCGAGTGGTCGTTTTACGATAAGATTGAGCAGGTGAGCCGATGCTGCTGGGCTACAACACGAACGGGTTGGCGCACCACGACCCGCAGCAAGCCTTGGAACTGCTCGCTGAGATCGGTTACCGGAGCGTAGCTCTGACGATCGATCACCAATGGCTCAGCCCATTCTCGTCCACTTGGCGCGAACAGCTAAAGAGCCTCTCCAGTCTGCTGCCGAAATTGGGGCTCGCCTGCACGCTCGAGACTGGGGCTCGCTTTCTGATCGACCCACGCAGAAAACACTGGCCGAGCCTGGTGTTGCAGCCCACTGACGCCGCGCCTCGCCGCGAATTAATTCGGCATGCGATGGAACTGGCGGGGCCGCTCGGCGCGAAAGTCATTTCGATTTGGTCAGGTGCCAGTCCCGAGGGGATGGATGAGCAGACGTCGCTCGATCATCTGGCTGCGAATCTCGACCTGATTCTGAAAGACGCTGAGCGATACGATGTGATTATTGGTTTTGAGCCCGAACCGGGGATGGCGATCGACACAATGCGACGGTGGCAACGACTGCGGCAGTGGAGCACCCATCCGCGCTTGAAATTGACCCTCGACATCGGACACCTCTTTTGCCAAGGCGAAGTGCCGCTGGCCGATTACATCGAGCGATGGGCTGGAGAAACAGTCAATATTCATCTCGAAGACATGCGGGCGGGCGTGCATGAACACTTGATGTTCGGCGAGGGTGAGATGAGCTTTCCGCCGATCATCGCGGCACTGAAGCAAAGTAAATACTCCGGCCCGATTCACATCGAGCTCAGTCGGCACAGCCACGACGCCGCCAACATCGCCCGCCGCGCATATGAATTTTTGCAGCCTTTCTTCGTTTAGCCCGTAGCCGGAGCCCAAAGCCGCGAGGCTTTGGCGCAGGCGAGGCGGTTGAAAGCAGGGCTTATATCACGATTCAAGCTCGCTTGTCGGTGGCCTGTTTGTCGGCTTTTGAATGCACTTTAATGATTGATTCACCCTCGGTACACGGCTCTTCGCCCCGAGAGAACGCGATATTTTAGCGTAGGGTCAGCGAGGCTCTGCGAGCGCAACCCTACGTACCGCAAACCAGCATCACCAGCGAGGTCGAACCGGCCGATGCCGCCCTGCGGCTCGGACGGTTCGACGCTGAAGCTCAGGAAACCGCCGCGATCCAGGTTGTTTTTTCGTTCGGAGCTCAATCAGGGTTCCGCGTCGAACCACCCGTGCCCCCTGATGAATTTTTATTGTTCCCGCGTTCTCTTTGCGGGGGCGACGTGCGGTTCGACCTTTCATTATTTTTGGTTCGCTTACGTAGGGTTGCGCTCGTAGAGCCTCGCTGACCCTACGCTAAGCTAAAGCGCCCTGTCGGGGCGAAGAGCCGTATACCAATGGTGAAATAACCATTGGGTTGCTGTACCGAACCATCAAGCAGGCCA
>JBJTQD010000790.1:0-979 GCA_046075445.1 Planctomycetota bacterium | reverse complement strand
GTATCGACTTGGCTCTAGCTTGTTGGCGATTCCTCGGCACGCTTGTCCCTGTTCCGCGGTGCATCAGTCGGCGACGGTGGTTGCAGGCGGCGAGATTGTTGAACGCTGGACGGTCGCCGCTCGCGACCGACACCTGAGTTATTAGCCCCAGAAGACTTCAGATTAATCCGCACCCCCCGTTTTTCCGGCAGCCAGGTGGTAGGGAAACGACGGCAGACGCAATCTGCCTGGCTGGAACCGTTCTCTTTAAGTCCTGTTAAACTACAATTGTCTCTGGCGGGTGTTTCCCGCCATCCGGGTCCTGTCACGTCTCTTTTGCTTCAATCACGACTTGAACCATGCCTTTGCAAGCCGCCTGTCCCAAGTGCAAAAAACAGTACCAACTGCCAGACCAGTTGGCAGGCAAGTCCGTGAAATGCAACGCTTGTGGAAACGCGTTCTCTGCGGGAGCCCCTTCCGCTGCCCCGGCAATGGCGACCGCAGGCAAGACGCCCCAAGTGGCCGCCGGAGTTTCTGGCAACAGTGAACTGGCAAAGTTTGGCATTGAGGGACCGATTGTGCGACCTTCGACGGATATTTTTGCCGACGCACCACAACCGCCGCGCCAAGGCGATGCACTCGGGAATTTCGCAGCCGAGGACCCCGGTTTTGGAGGCGCTGCAGCTGCCAAGTCAAAAACGAAAAATCCTGCACCTGCCCCTCCTCCGAAAGCTCACGGCGGTCACGGGGCTGCCGAAAAGCCGTCTGCCATACCGTTTGACAATCCTTATGCCGCGGCGGCTGCTACTTTCGCCAAGCAGCCGAAAATGAAAGCCTCGGAACTGCAAAAGGAATTCGATCGGCTGGATAAAGCAGGCAACAATCTTCGCTCGATGATGCTTGGCTTTCTCGCCTCAGTCCCACTCGCTCCGGCGATCATGGGTTTACTCTATCTGATCATTTGGATAAACGATTACGCGTTCGATTTCAGCAATTTTAG
>JBJTQD010000789.1:0-6699 GCA_046075445.1 Planctomycetota bacterium | reverse complement strand
GATACCACCAAATATTTCGGCTTGGTTTTCGGCATCTCCTTCGCCACGTTGCTGATGACACAACAGATCTCGATCTTCGTCGGCATCATGAAACGGACTGCCAGCCAAGTCCTCGATGTCCGCGACGCACCGATCTGGATTATGGATGCCAAAACCCGCTTCATTGATGAGGCACCCGCCATCCCCGATACCGACCTGATGCGAGTCCGCAGCGTTCCGCAGGTCGCGTGGGCAGTGAAACTTTACAAAGGCCAAGTTACCGCACGCCTGGAATCGGGCGACTTCCGCGCTGTCATTCTCTTCGGCCTGGATGACTCTACCCTCGTTGGGGCCCCCAGCGAAATGCTCGCCGGCTCGCTCTCCGACCTGAACCAACCCGACGCTGTAATCATCGACAAAGCAGGCTACGAGTACATGTGGCCCGACCAACCTCTCCAACTCGGCCGAGAGTTTGAGTTGAATGATCGCCGGGCTCGGCTTGTCGGAGTCTGTAAAGCCTCAGCGCCTTTCACTACTCTTCCAGTGCTCTACTCCCGCTTTTCAACTGTTCGAGGCTTCGTCCCCCGACAACGCAATTTGATGAACTTCATTCTCGCTCAACCACGCGAAGAAAATAACGCCCAAGCTACCTGCTCGGCGATTACCGACCAGACCGGCTTGGCGGCCTACACTCGCAATGAATTTTTCTGGAAAACCGTCAGCTATTTCCTCTCCACCACGGGCATCCCAGTCAACTTCGGAATCACCATTGGTCTGGGCTTCCTCGTCGGAGCTGCCGTGACCGCGCAAACCTTCTACCTCTTTACTATCGAAAATCTCAAGCAATTCGGCGCACTTAAGGCGATGGGCGTTACCAACTCGCGCATTCTGCTGATGGTCGGACTGCAGGCACTCCTCGTCGGTTTTGTCGGCTATGGAATCGGGATCGGAATGACGGCCGGATTTTTCGAAGTGACCAAAAATATTACTCACCTAGCCGGACTCTACCTCCAACCGCTCGCCGCAATCGGCGTCGGTATCGCCGTGCTCGTAATCATTCTGCTCTCGGCAATTGTCGCCTCAATCAAAGTCCTAGTGCTTGAGCCGGCTGTCGTTTTTCGAGGTGGATGATGTCACAGAACAGCGCCCTTAATTCAAGTACGCCCGCTACCACAACGAACCCCAACGGTCCGCCGGCGGTTCGCTGCGTTAACTTGACCAAGGAGTTCGGTCGCGGTGACACCCGAATCACGGCCGTCAATCAAGTAACCTGTGATGTCAACTCCGGTGAAATGACCCTGCTGATTGGCCCATCAGGTTGCGGGAAGACAACCCTGATTTCAATCATCGCCGGTTTGCTCAATCCCACTTCGGGTGAAGTTTCAGTATTCGGCCAATCCCTCGACCAACTCCGCGGCAGCCGCCTAGTCCAGTTTCGCGCTCGCAATATCGGCTTCGTCTTCCAGCAATACAACCTGATGCCGACCCTCAACGCTGCGGAAAACGCAGCCGTGCCTCTGCTGATCGCTGGTGAGTATCGACGCCGCGCCGTCGCCGCAGCAGAACAGGTCCTCGAATCCGTCGGCTTGGCTGAGCGTTCTAAATCGCTTCCTTCCCAACTCTCCGGCGGCCAGCAACAACGCGTCGCCATTGCCCGCGCTCTCATTCACCAGCCTCGCATTCTCGTCTGCGATGAGCCCACCGCTGCCCTCGACACGCAGTCTGGGCGAAACGTGATGGAGTTGCTTGCGCGGGTCGCAATCGATCCCCGCCGTGCCGTAATCGTCGTGACCCATGATGCCCGGGTCTACCAGTTCGGCCAACGTATCATCAGCATGTCCGATGGTCGCATCGAGTCCATAGTCAATCATCCTGAAAACGTGAAAGGCCACCAGTGATTCGCTTTCTTCGGAATTGGTTGCTCCCGCTTGTCTCAATCTCACTACTCCTATTCGGGACGATGCACATGCTCACCGCCGCCCGCGGTCAACCTCCCATTGAGCCCCCAGTGTCACCTCCCCGCAGTCCATTCGGCGAGACGATCGCAGCGAGCGGGCTCATCGAGCCCCGAAGCGAGAACATTTCCGTTGGCAGTCCATTTTCTGGTGTGATTCTCGAAGTCTTTGTTTCGGCTGATAAAGTCGGCTCCCCGGTCGAGCAGGGAGCTCCTCTGTTTCGGATCGACGACCGACACCTGAAAGCCCAACTGGCCGTAGAGCAAGCTTTGCTCGCCACCCCGCGGGCTCTACTTCAAAGACTTGATGCGCTGCCGCGTCCAGAGGAAGTAAAACCAGCCGAGTATCGCGTGGTCGCCGCGAAAGCTCGACTCCAATCCTCCACCGACGCCTTTGAACGAGCGGTAAAATTGCGACAAAACGCAGCTCTACCGGAAGCTGAAATTGTCACTGCGATTCAGGACAAGGAGTTTGCAGTGGCCGAGTTGGCTCGAGCCGAATCGGAGCTTGATCTCCTTAAGGCCGGAGTCTGGGCTCCCGACCGACAAATTATCGAAGCCAACCTGCTGGCAATCGAAGCCCGCATTCAGCAAATCGAAACCGAAATCGAACGGTCTCTTGTTCGAGCTCCCCGTGCAGGAGTTGTCCTACAGGTTAATCTTCGCCCCGGTGAGTACGTTGGAGCATCCGCCGGTAGAGACCTGATCGTACTGGGCGATATGGAGCGTCCACATGTTAGAGTCGATATCGATGAGCATGAAATTCCCCGATTCCTACAAGGCGCTCCAGCCACTGCCATGGTGCGAGGAGACCTTCAGCATTCGATCGACCTAGATTTTGTTCGGGTCGAGCCATTCGTCATCCCCAAACAATCACTCACGGGACAGAACACGGAACGAGTCGATACGCGAGTGCTTCAGGTAATTTATGCAATTCGCAACGTTGACCGTCCCATCTTTGTCGGACAGCAAGTGGACGTCTTCATCCGCGCCGCGCCCATCACCGACACGACTCCTCCCACCAAATCCGAAAAAGAAAAACAAAAGCAGTAAAAGCGACTTGTCAAAGTCAACTCTTTTCCAGACGATACGGGCTTGAAATCGACTTCGACGATGAGTCCCTCTCAGTGGAATTCAACAAATACGGTACGGCAGCATGATGGAGCAATCGATTGGGCATTGAATTCAACCACTGGACCACGTGGCCGGCACTTTACCTGCTCAGCGAATGGGTGATTCGGATCGCCATGCTGCTCTGGATTCCCAACCGCCGCTCTCCCGAAGCGGCAAAGGGATGGCTGCTGCTGATCTTCTTTCTCCCCAGCCTAGGCTTCTTGCTCTACTGGCTTATCGGTCGACCGACGATGCCCGCTGGTCGCCGCCGAATGACCGAAGAGCTGATGCAAAAACTCCAGCCCGTTGCCGAGCGTTTACGCGGCAGTCCCAACGTCACGCATCCCGATGTTGGCCCCGATTTAAATACTGCCGTGACGTTAGCCTCCAATTCCGGTCGCCTCCCAATCCTTGGCGGCAACTCGCTGGAACTCCTCAACAACTACATGGCCAGCATCCAGCGGCTCGCAGATGACATCGACACAGCCCAGCATCACGTCCACCTGCTCTACTACATCTTCGCCGCTGATGACGTTACGCTACCGGTGATTGCCGCTTTGAAGCGGGCCGTCCAGCGCGGCGTCCAGTGCCGCGTCCTCGTCGACTCACTCGGCTCCAAGAAAATGCTCCCCGGCCTGCGCAAGGCACTCGAGGGAAGCGGCGTGCAATTGATCGAAATCCTCAAGACGGGACTCTTTGAAACGCTCTTTCGCCGCGGCGACCTTCGGAATCATCGCAAGATTGCCGTCATCGATGGCCGCATCGGCTACACCGGCTCACAAAACCTAATCAGCCCCACCTTTAAAGCAGGGATCACCTACGAAGAACTCGTCGTGCGCGCCACCGGACCGATCGTGCTCGAACTCCAATTCGTTTTCATTTCCGATTGGCATCTCGAAACCAAAGAGATCCTCAACTCGATAGAGATTTTTCCAGATCCCAACACAACGGGAACGCAACCCGCGCAAGTCTTGCCGAGCGGACCGACTTACTCCAGTCAAAGCACCCAGCGGATCGTCGTGCTCCTGATTCACAATGCGCGCCAGCGTGTCGTCGTCACCACGCCGTACTTCATTCCCGATGAGTCGTTGCAACAGGCACTCCAGACTGCCGCGATGCGAGGAGTTGACGTACACCTGGTTGTTTCAGAGGTCGAAGACCAATTCCTCGTCGGCCAAGCACAAAAATCTTACTACGGCGAACTGCTGGAACACGGTGTAAAAATCCACCTCTTCCAAGGCGAGTTCCTCCACGCCAAGCATCTCAGCATCGACGACGAAGCTTGCCTGATTGGCTCGAGCAATATGGATATCCGCTCATTCATCCTCAACGCGGAAATCAGCATCTTGGTTTACGACCAAGCTCTAACCAAGGACCTGATCGCCGAGCAACAGCATTACTTCGCCCGCAGTCGCCAGCTTCAGCTCTCCGAATGGAAGGGGCGGTCCTACGGCCAGCAGCTCAGCCAGAACGTTTGCCGCCTGCTTAGCCCTCTGCTTTAAATTTTAAAAGGACCGGGCAGCTTTCTTTTAATTCGAATGTTAACAAATCAAAGCAGCTGCTGCTTAACCCGCAATTAACTGGTTCGATTCGCTGCGAACTTCGGCTAGAGAATGCTCGAACTCTGCCGAGCTGACACCTTATAAGTCCGACGCTAGCGAAAGCCGGCATTGATGAAATCCAGGTGAGTCTCTACTCTCCTGCTCCCCGCGTAACTAATATGGGAAGCTTGGCAAATCCGCCCGCCCCCGCTCGCCATTTTTCTGTTCGACCAATCAAAATGCCCGCCATTTTCTCACCCAAGAAACTGTTCACGGCGGCGCTCGTTCTGGTGCTGATCCTCTTGGGCCCCGTTCCTCTGCTTCCGCCTGAACTGCTCGTCAAACGCACCCAACAACTACTCGGAGGCGAAGAAAAGATCGCTTACCTCGTCTCGACAATCGGCTTTCAAGCTCTGTACTACGGGCTGATTGGCGGATTGACCGGCGTCTCACTAACCCGATTCGGATCGCGCCGCGCAAGGCTCGTACAACTGGCTCTGGCTCCCCTGGCGCTGGTTGCCTTGCGCAGCTTCGTCTACCTGCTCAACTCCGGCGACTTTCCCGTCGGCACCAATTCGGCTGTTGCGATCACAGCTTGTTTCTTCGGCGTTGCGGCCGGCGTTGCTCTGCTCTATCGGCAGTGGCAACCGCTGCTGATCGTCACCGCAGTCACTGGCCTGGTCGGTGCCTGGACATTCCTCGGAGGAATTTCAAACACGACCCGCAAAGCAACTCTCGAACGGTTGCAGCGGCTTGGTGCCAGCGCCGGCCAACTCCCTAGCGGTGATGAGCGATTACCCGCGATTATCAAAAACCTTTTTGCGCCACTTCAAGGCGAAGACACTTCAGCAGGCCGCCTCTCCGCGAATCGCTCGGCCATCCTCGCCATGGGTATCGCTGTCGGCGACGAAAGCTTTGCCAAATTCGCAAGGATCGAGCTCGATGCTCCGACCTTGCAGCAACTACACGAGGTTCGCAATGGCACGACACTCAATGGCCGAGCCGACTGGCCGCGGCACTTTGCCCTCAGCTCGGCAATTGCCGTCGCCACTCATCCGTTCGTCAGTAACGCGAGCGGGCTTTTGAAAGAGGAACTCGACTCCCTTTCCGGCGGCAGCGGCTTCTCCTTCGGCGATCTGCTGGCCGATCGATCCGGAATCCGTTTCGCAAATGCGGCGACTCGCTCCAGAGAATCGGCTCAAGCTTTTGCCGAGCTAGCCGCAACCGAATTCCAGGCAACGGTTTTTTTCCCAGCAAGCGCGGATATGCCTGAAAATCTCAGCGCCGAAAAATTCCGCCAAACGATCGGCTTAGTCGGCAGCCCTCGATACCAAGAGCTCATTCGAGAGATGGAGCAGCGACTGGACGGCTGCGAGTGGCTGCAAGGGCACTAGTCCCACCCAGCCAAGCAGTGATGAGCCGTTCGACGCAAAAAGAAGCAGCAGAAGTAGAAGTTCAGCAAACCATCAGTACACGGCTCTTCGCCCCGACAGGGCGCTTTATCGTAGCGTAGGGTAAGCGAGGCTCTGCGAGCGCAACCCTACGAAACCTATTCCACCCCTACTCCACCACCGCGATATACCGCACCAGCGCCTCTTCCAGCCGCTGGCGATCAACATTCTCCGGCACGACAAACAGCGCCATCCGGCCAGACCACTCAGCTACGTGGCAAACTTCCTCTACCGCATGGTACTGCGGCCGGTCTCGATAATCGTCAAACAACACTCGCGTCCCGGCTGCCGCTTGCAACAATGTGTAGAGAAAGCAAGCGACTCGAAATTGCCCATCAATCAACACCAAGTCGGGCTGATCTAATCGAAATTTCCAAGGCGCCGCCAAGTAGTCGCCCACCTGATGACGCTGCTCATCGGGAATCAATCCGCTACCGTCCAAAGTCAACTGCAAACCAACTTCAATCAGCTTTGCCCGCTCAGCCGCTTCGCCGGCTTCTGCCTGAACCCGGTCCAACCGGCTCCGAAACAAATCAACCGAAACAACTTCCGCAGCTGTCTCGCGCAGCATCCAGACCGTCGAGCCGCCACAGCCATACTCGCCGTAGTGTCGACACGTTTTAGCCAACTCCATGAACAGCTGCCCATCGCCACCAAAAAG
>JBJTQD010000788.1:0-1776 GCA_046075445.1 Planctomycetota bacterium | reverse complement strand
GTCGAACAGCCTGTCGCCGCCTTGCGGCAAGGGCGGTTCGACGCTGAAGCAAATCAATGGCTCGCGTTGAAAATCACCCGCCACAAATCCCGCAGGCCTTACCCTCACTCTTGTCACAAGCTCGGCCATTCCGCGACTTCTTGAAATGCTCACAAGTCGAATTGTGCCGCGTGTTCGAACTGGTATTCAACCAGTACTCGCCATTCCCCGCTGCCGGTGTTCCACCCTTCTTCGCCTGTTCAGCTGCTTTCTTCTGGTCGCGATACTCCCACGGCGGAGTCGGATTCTTGTCCGCCCACAAACCGCGCTTCGCCTTCTTCGCTTCCGCCTCCAGCTTCGCCAACTTCTCGTCTTGGTCAAACCGCTTGAAATGCCAAGCCCAGCCCTGCTCGAGCATCGCCGCATTCAACTCGCGCCCCTCGACCTCAACCAAGCCCAAAGTCCGCTCGTTGTTGTCTTTCCCCTTCGTCTTGATCACGACTTGCTTGCCGAACGCCAAAGTCGAAAGCGCCTTCTTCGCGTCTTTACCCCGAGTCTGATCCCATTCCGGAGCGTCGATTGCCGCCAACCGCACCTGTACCGGTCGACGGTCTACCAAGACCTCCAGCGAATCGCCGTCGAGCACACCAACGACCTTTCCTCGCAGCGTCGGCTCAGCCTCCTGCGCAACTAACGATTCAATCGAGGTAGAGAATCCGCTGCACAGCAACAACCCAAATGCCAAGCCCGCGCGCAAACAAAAACGCCTAACTTGATCAGCGAAAAAAATTCCCAATGAAATCCCCTTCTCCCTTGTAACTCGTTTCATCCCTTGCGGATCAGTATAGCAGCCGCGAATGATCCCGCACCTTTGATTCGTTCTCCACGACAGTGCGGCTCTTCGACCCGACCGGGCACTTTGTCTTAGCGTGGGGTAAGCGAGGCTTTGCGAGCTCAACCCTGCGTCGGCTTCTACTTCTTCAGCTCCGCGATCGCCCTTTCGGCTTCCTCCCGAAACAGCTTCATCTGCCGCAGCCATGAGTCGCTGACCAGCCCGCGGACTCGCTCCTCCGCCGCGTTGCCACCGGCGTACATCTGCGCCGCCTGCTCCCCGTCGCCCAGCTTGGCGTAACAACAGGCCAGCGTCCAATAATCAAACGCCGCCGCATCCGCCGACCCATCCCCGAGGCTCTTCCGCAACGTCTCCACTGCCTCAGCATAAAGCCCAGCCCGATACTGCGCCGTGCCCAATGTGTTCAAATAAATCGCCTGCCCATCAATCTCAACCGCCTTCCGCGCCAGCTCCAACGACTTCTGTGGTGCCCGCATCTTCTCAGGGCAAATCAACAAATTCCAAGCCCAACCGTTCAGAACCCGCGCATTCCCGGGACTCAGGCCCGCCGCCCGCTCGAACGTCGCCAGCCCTTCCGCCCACTCCCCAGCATCAATCAACTTGTTGGCATCATCTCCGAGCTTCTTCGCCATCAAGCCTTTGAGCAACTCGTTTTCCCCGACCTCGAGTCTCTCGCCATTATTCAGATCCTCTGGTGGTACATCACTCTCTATCATTGGAAACAATTCCCGACCACTCTGCTCCCAAAGCTCATTGTGGATAAAGAAAAACCACCAAGACGATAAAACGCCCTTCTTTCCTCTAGTGCTGGTGTAAATTCCGGACTTGTCGTGTGAGAAAACGACCGACTCATAACGCATCTGACTCGGGTCGGTCAGCGTCGCCAGCAATTCCTTGTTTTCAAGGTCCCAGACTTGTAACTCACCGTTGCTGCGCGAGTTCAC
>JBJTQD010000787.1:0-6492 GCA_046075445.1 Planctomycetota bacterium | reverse complement strand
GTCCACGCCGACAAAGATTTTCGGGTTTACTTCGAAGGCTGGCGAAGGTGGACGCCCCGGTCCGTTTGTCTCTATCGGCATTGGCCGGATGATTCCCCGTCGCGTGAGTTCTTCCAGTGAAGGGTCGATGTCCTCAGCTTTCGGGAATCGCCGTTTGCCATGATGCTGAGCTTCACTTTTAGTGAACTCCCGTTTGGCGTGCCGCTTAATCCACCGCAGGATGTAGTGGGCGTCATCATCGACGGTTTCGTCACTGGCCGACATCATGTTGAGCACCGCCTCGGCATGCGGGATCAAGTACCTGGCTATCTCTATCGCCGCCACAATGGTTTCGCTCGCGATACGGCCAAAGGGGCCATATTCCACGCAGTGCAGCACGGCCGCCAGTCGCAGCGTCGCGCCGGCCAACTTCGCGCCCCAGTCCCGCATTCTTTCCAGCTCGCCGCCGTCGCCGAGCATTGCCTCAATCTCAGCTTCCCAGTCGCGGAATAGTCCTGCCGCAGCAACGTTTAATTGCAAGATTGTTTCGCAGGTATCAGCTACCAGCGTTCGCACGACATCGTGATAGGCTTCCCGCAACTCATCGGAAACTGGAGGGGTGTCAACCTTCCGTTCGCCAATCCAGCTTTTTGGAGCTGCGTACAGAAACCTGGCCAACAGCCCCCGGCCGCGAAACGCCGAGTTCCTCGCAAGACCTTCAATCACCGAGGGCTGCATCGCGTAAGCGCATGTCAGGGCTGGCCGCTCGACCCGCACGCTTTCTCGGCTCACTCGGTCGGTGACCAGCTCATCACCACAATGTCCCAGCAGGTAAACGTTGAATTGGGGAATGCCGCTTTTGGAGTACAAGCCTGACATCAGGTCGAAGACGCTCCCTTCAGGCGACATGCTGGCGATCCGCCCGCCTTGTTCGGCCAGCATCATGCCCAACTTCTCTGCCGTGGCATCATCGACCAGCAGGCGAGGCAGAACCGGCTCGGGAGTGTCAGCCAAGCTTGCCGCCAAGTTACCGGCCGCGTGGCGGGCTTCGGCAGCTTCGTCGCCCAGCTTCTCAGCCGCCGTCTTTTCCAGTTTCCGCAGTCTAGCTTCATCCAGCCGGCGATCGGATTGCTGGCGGGCTATTGTGGGCCGGGCAGCTTCGATCAGCTCAGCCTCCAGTTCCCGCAGCGGCTTTAATGCTTCGGTGAAGACAGCCGACTTGCGATTGCCAGGCTCAAGCAGCACAGCCGTAAACAGATTCACCGGCTCATGCCAACCTGGACGAGGTTCGACGACCACTCGCCGAGCAATTCCAACCGAGCAAACCGCGAGGGCCAGCAGCGCCGAGAGGTCGGCTGGTGTTTGCGTCGCGTGCGATTCGGCTTCGACCCATTGCCGCAAGACTCCCGGCAAGGCATGCGTTGGAAACGCGGGCAGGTCGAGGACGTCGAATGATTCAATCTCGGGCCAGGGTAGGGGAGTCTCTGCGTTCCAAATGGGTGCCGCGTCGGCCAGACGCTTCAGCTCGGCTTTTGTGCCACCTGCGGCGAGCCAGTCGCTGACGTCGCCTTTGGCCGGCAAGCCGGGAAGTTCAACGATCTGCACGGATTGAGCGACACCCTGCAGCAACTGCGCAACGCGCAACGCGTGGCTACGCCCGGGCTCATCGTTGTCGGGCAGAACAATCACCCTTCGGCCGCGAAGGAATGCCGAGTGCTCGGCGGTCCACTTCCCCGCGCCTCCGGCATTGCACGTCGCCAGTACGCCAATGCGAGCCAAGTTGTCACAGTCCTTCTCGCCCTCGACAATCACGACCGGCCGCTGCGGTTCAGCCAGCAGTTCTGGCAGCCGGTACGGCACTACCCGCAGCCCTTTTACGCTCCAGTCAAAACCACCGCCGGGCTTCGGCCGCCGCTGGCGAAAGTCTTTCGGGGCATATCGCACAACCTGTGAGAGCAAATTGCCGGATTCGTCTCGGTAATCGTATTGAGCCACGATCCCGGACATGCCACCTGACTTGGGTTTACTGACTGTCAAAAGTCGATCAGCCGTGGGCATCAGGTCGGATATCCGCAAGCCGACCGCCGCGCAGATCGCGTCAAGCTTGCAGCCTGCGTGACATTTGACCAAAGCCCGGCCATCATTTCCTTCGGCGATCGATAGGCTCGCTCGCCGGTCTTCGTGGGCTGGGCAGCGAGCCGACCATCCTTTGCCGGCTTGCTTGACATCTGGAAGCATCGAGAGGAGCCGTTCAACGGGCGTCATCTGGGCCTCCCTTCCGCTGCGCGTCGATCCACCGGCGCAGGTCATCAGGTGAGTAGCGAACTAAGCGTCCGCACCGGACGTAGGGCAGCCTGGGTTCGTCTTCAAACGTCATCGCCCATAACTTGCGGGGCGAGACGGCCAGCATCCTGGCCGCTTCCCGGGCTGTTACAAGCAGCTGGGGTTTTGTCGCGGGGTCGTTCATTTCCAGTTCCACAGAGGGACTGCTCGCCGCCGCTCATCAACGCGATGAACCAGCACGGCTCGCACACTGGAGAACTTCCCGGGCGTTCCGAAAAGCTGAGTAATTCGGAATGATTATTCGGAACGATTTGCGACAAGAAGCACGGAATTGCCGGGGAATGCAACGATAAGTTTTTCTCTCCGAATAATTCCCGTGACTTTCGGAATCAATTATTCGGAAAGCCGATTTCGCTTGGCCACGCGGTCCAGTAGGGCATCCAGCCGACCGACTGTTATCTTGCAGTCTCTGGCAAAGTCGGCTTTATAGACGCCCGCCTCCCGAGCCCGTTTCCATGCGGCCGCCAGTTCCGCCTCTTTCTGGATAGTCTCGAAATCGGCTTTCTTCCGCCCGCTCCGCTTCACCGAAGTTCCTTCTTGGGCATTTGCATGGTTGCCTGCTGGCTCACTCGCCCCCGATAATCTCGCCTTGATTGTCTGCCGATCAGCCCAAGCGAGTGCACAAACATGGATTTCGCGAAGCGTCAGGTTGCCACTGAGGACTTTGTCCGCGGGAATCTCGGCAATCAAAGCGATGTGCTCCCAGTCCTTCTTAGTTTGAGGCCTTGGAAAATGCCTCGCTGCCAGTTCATTCAAGATCTGATCGTCGGCGGCTCGTAAGGCCTCATCGGTCCATCCGGTAGGCTGACCAAGCAATGAGTCATTCGTCCCATTTCTGACGACTTTGCTAGAGAGTCCCCCTCGAAAATCGCAGCCGGGGTGATTCGCTTCCTCGCGGCAACCTCTCGGGCTTTTGTTGGCGGAGCTTACCAGATCATCACCGCCAGCCGGGGCCGAAAAGCCCAGCGCCCCGCGAATGGAGTCTTCAGGGCAACCCGCCATGCACTTAAAGTGAACTCGGCCACTGAGGTCAAGCAGTATGGAGAGGCTGGAGTTGGAATCGTCGTGAGCCGGGCAGAGAGCCCGCCAGCCGTTTCCGGATTTCGATACCCTGCGCAGAAGCCCGAGGATCGATGGCGAATGACTCATGGCCGGCCCTCCAGTGAGGAGTCCGAGCTATCGCCAACTCCCAGGTCTGGGGGCAGGGATACGTAAATCCCCATCCGCCGTAAGACCTGACGCTCAGCTTCCGCGTCTTCAAGCTCGCCGACTTGCCAATGCCTGAACAGCTTGGCGAAACGAATTAGTATTCTGCAGCTTTGAACGAGCTCTCTTTTGGTTAACCCAACCTTGGGTCTTCGCTTTCTCATCGGCTTCTCCTTGAGGACTGTTGTCCTGATGGAGATACCGGTGACGTTTCAAAGGGGCTTTCAGGATTTCACCGGGTTATTCGCGGCTAGCCACGCGATTTTTTTTAAAGATTTCAGTCCGGTTTTCACCGGTTCAGTTCCCTTTCAAAACCGGCCGTAAAGTGAAATCCATGAAAGCTGACTTTTCCCCGCAGATCTGACAATCTGATCGGGGCCGTCTTGGCAGGTCTAGGAGTGTAGTTTAATTCGGCGCAGTAACCGTGGTTAGTCATCATCGACCCCATCACAATCGACCCGCCCGTCCCGTCGCCGGGTGATTACCCCGGGGCGAATCTGGTGTCCTGAAAGATGTAGCTTGCGAAATTGCTTCACAGATTCCATTCGGCAGACCGATGCTTCTGAGCACTCGAGCATCTTCGCCAGTTTTCGATTGGTCAATGCGGGGTTGGCCGTGAGAATCGTAACGGCCAATGCCTCCCGCTTCATTTTGGGGGAGATCTCGTCCTGTGGCTCCGCGGCCTGTATCGGTTCATTTCGAGCCGTTTGCTCTGGGAGCTCCCGTACGAGAATTGAGTCTTGAAGCCTATCCATGACCCCAATGAGCATTGTGATTTCCTTGGGCAAGTCGACCTGGTCTCTGATGTAATCCAGCGTAGCTCTCGCGCCGGCTATTGCACCAACATCGTGAACTTGCTCAGCCTGCAGCAGGCACGCCGTGAAAGAAGGCGTCGCGATGGTGATATGCTCAATCGCCTTCAGGACAACGGGAACATATTCTTTTGACAGGTTTTGAAAACAGGCCACAACAAAAGGGCCCCGGGATTCCACAAGGTCACGCCTGAATGCTGAACCGTATTCTTCGAGGAAAGCCTTGACGACAACACCCGCTTCAAATGCTCTACCCACCCGAGTCACTCCTGTTCTGCGTAAGACGAACGGAAAACTCTCAGCATTACCTTTGGCGGGACACGTTTGGTCCCGGCAGTCACGATTTTCCTTGCTTGAGAGATAGTGATCACTTCCCAATGGGTTCCCGAGCCTAGCAGGTCTTTGAAAACCCGGGGTTTATCGGTGTTTTTTTATGCGCGTAAATTCATTTGGATGCAGGAACAGCCACAAACGGGTAACCCGGCGAGAAAGAAAATGAAGTCCATCATTACCAGTCGCTGGGCTACGCCCCCAAAGGGAACCTGCTCAGCGGACCCGTCTGGGGGCTCGGTGGCAGCCCGATTTGGCCACCGCAAACATTGGGTTCCGCGGTTCCTGCAACGCTTCAGAAATGAGCAAATCAAAGCAGGCAGCCCTCGTCCCGCCCCCTTTTTTTGTCGATGGAGGGAATTCATCTCGCCGGGGCGCATGGAAAGGTGATATTCTAAACCTCAACAGATATAATTTCAGTCGTTTAATTCATATCAGGAGAGCTCAAAATGAGCAGAAGATTGACGGCAATCATCCAGCGCGATGACGGCGGCTACGTCGCCTTATGCCCTGAACTTGATGTGGCGAGTCAAGGCGATACGATTGAGTCTGCAAGAGAAAACTTGCGTGAAGCACTGGAACTATTTTTCGAGTGTGCCTCACCTGAGGAGATTCACGAGCGACTGGGAGGGGAAGTGTTTGTTACCCAGATCGAGGTGGCAATTGGGTAAGTTACGCGTCCTTTCGGACGCGAGGCTTGTTTGATCCTCGAAAAACACGGATTCCAACAGGTTCGCCAGCGCGGTAGCCATATCATCATGCAGCGTTCGGCGAATGGAAGAGCGTGACGCACCCCTGGCAACGGCATGAGCATCTCGATTTTGATTGAGCCGCAGTTTTGATGTCATTTACGACGCGTTGGCGAAAGGCGATCAACCGTTCAATTGGAGGCTAAACGAAGGCATGAATCGGACGGTCTACGTGGAAACTACAGTCATTGGCTACCTCGCGATGCGAAACAGCCGCGATTTGCGCGTAGCGGCAAACCAACTGTCGACTCGGGAATGGTGGGATGTTCATCGACCAAATTTCGATGTTTTTATCTCGCAATTTGTCATCGATGAGTGCTTTCAAGGCGACTCGACCGCGGCGGATGAACGGCGGCTTTACCTGCAAGATATTCCAGTTCTCGACACCAATTCAGAAGTTGAAAAGCTTTCTGAGGTTATCTCGGACGTACTTCAAATACCCGCCAAGGCCCGAATCGATGCTTTTCACATCGCCGTCGCCGCTGTTCATGGAATACAATTTCTATTGACTTGGAACTGCAAGCATATCGCGAACCCAGAGTTCCGCCCGAAGATTGAACGTGCTTGCCGAGAGTTGGGCATGGAGCCGCCGTTGATCTGCACGCCATTTGACTTGTTGGGGAATTAAGATGTCCGATCCGATCATTGCAGAGATCCGAATTATTCGAGAACGTATCGCCGAGGAATCGGGGGGCGACATTCATGCGATCGCTGCGGCGGCGCGAAGACGTCAGCTTTTGTCCGGGGTCAAAACGATCTCGCGGTCAAAACGGATACCCGACCCGATCATGACTAAAGCACTGTCGCTCGACTCCAAGTCGATGGGCACCGGACCTGAAACCAACCTGCCTGCCGTTGGCTAGCGAGACGTGAAGAGAACGGAAGCCGCGGGGAACCTTACGCATTGGAAAGAAAAAAGGAGGCAGTTACGGCAGCTTCCAAAACCACTATACATACACCGGACGAGAATGGAACCTTACCCTCCGCCTCTACTACTTCCGCGCTCGCTCCGGAAGATTCATGGGAAGAGACCTATCCGGACCACGTCAGCGGCGCGGGGGTGGGGACGGCAG
>JBJTQD010000786.1:0-1424 GCA_046075445.1 Planctomycetota bacterium | reverse complement strand
CGTGAGATTGAGCATCAGTTGGCTGAGATCGCTCGCCGCAAGAGGATATTCCGCGCGGTGCGCCCCGCCGCTGATCTTCATGGACGCAGCGTTATCGTAGCTGATGATGGGATCGCCACGGGCTCGACAATGCTCGCCGCGCTGCAGACGGTTCTGCTGCAGAAGCCAGCGGAATTGATTGTCGCGGTGCCTGTCGCTCCACCAGATCGCCTGGAACCGATTCGCGAGCACTGCGACCGGCTGATCTGTCTGGAGTCTCCCGACGACTTTTACGCAGTTGGTCAGTTCTATCTCTCGTTCGATCAAGTCAGCGACGAAGAGGCTTGCGAGCTGCTGCGAAAACACTGGAGCGAGAAGCAGGCAGAGGCCTCAAGGAAATCAGCGATTACCGCACAAGGCAACTAATTTTTGCAAACGTATATTTGAGCGAAGTGAGTAAGCAGCGACGTTTCGAGAAGCCCAGTTGAGCCTCAAGCCTAAGCTTCGCGGGTCAACGGCGAATGGTCAGGTGGAGCAGGCGATTTTGAGATCTCTGCCAGCAGGCCGGCGAGATAGATCATCGCCGCGAGCCACTGGCAACCGGAAAGAAACTCGTAGTTCTCATGGAGCACGGCGAACCGCGGCGCGTCGAGTACGCTCATCGACTCCGGGTCCAGCAGTGCCTCCAGTTGGCTGTGCCGAAACATCAGCCAGCCATGCGTGACGGAAACTGCCAGAAGGCTGAGGATTAAAATCCACGAGCGATGGAAGCAGAGGTGCAGCCACATCAGGCCGATCGTCACCAGTCCGGCGATATTCAGCCACCACGAAATCTGCCTCGTGATGAAACCTTGTTCCGTGCCGCCGATTACCTGATCGCCGATTCGCACGACGACGCCGAAGTAAAGGCTGAACCCGCCCATCCAAAAGGCGAGAGCAACGAGCAGCAGGTAAGTCAGAGCGAAACGCAGCATGAGCGATTGGTTTTCAAATAGTGGGGGCGAATGCGGCTGTCAGACTGTTGATTTTTTCTCGCAATCAGTCCGCGTAAGGTTTGTTGTCTATTCTAGATTGACCGCCTCGCCCCCGGCGCGGGTGCCGAAGCTGCGCCAGACCGACTGCGCGATGGTGCTAGATACGAACCGCGTTGAGCCATCGAGCAAGAGGGCATTCACGCCTCCGGGGTGATAGCTGCGGGCGGTGACGACGCGGAATCCTTGTCGCGGCGTGTTTGGGCCGAAGCGGGCGTTGGTGAAGTTGACGTCGAGGGTTTTTCCCTCGCGCTCGTAGAGCACTCGGGTATTCGGCGGAAAGGTAGTCGTAAAGCCGCTCTGTAACGTCCGGCCGCTGACCCACTGGGTGTGGCAATAGTCGGGGTCAAACGTTCCGCCCCAAGCGATGACTTCGCCTGGGGTCTCCGGCGGCGGGGTAAAGGGAGTTGCCGG
>JBJTQD010000785.1:0-6757 GCA_046075445.1 Planctomycetota bacterium | reverse complement strand
GATTCAGCCACATGGACTTCACCAGCTCCAAGCTCTTTGAGTAGCCCCTGAAGTGCCCAAGTATCGGGACCACAATTTCCGGCAACCAGAACTTCAGGAGCATTTTCCATTGTGGGGAACACCGTTTAGGGCCGCGAAACTGGGGAAAGAGAGTGGGCGAGCAGAGGTCAAGAGGGAAGCGGATTGCAGCATGGGGGCTGGCTGAATCTTATCAACGTCGACCGGGCAGGGTAGTGCCGGAATTGCGTCCGGGATCGGGCGTGCGACGCGGTTCTCGTCCGGGAAGGGTCGTGTTTGAATCGCGGCCAGTACGAGCTGGTTCAGCTTGCTCGTTGCGGCTTCGTTCCGGCAGGGTTGTACCACCGCGACGAGGTCGCTCTGGCAGAGAGGTATTCCCTCGATTGGGTCCAGGACGACTTTGAGTCGAATCCTTTCCTTTGGGTTGAGCAGGAAGACTTCGGCCCGGTAGCGTCGAGTTGCCGCCGCCCTGCTTTCGTCCGGGGAGAGTGGTCGCAGCGGATTGCTTGCCGGGTTGTCCAGATTGCTTGCCTGGCAGCGTGGTTCCGGTCTGCACTGCTGCTGCGGGGGGAGCGGGGCGTTTTTTGGCAGCGGGTCGCGAAGCTGATTCCCAGTTTGCCGGCTCGTATCTCTGCTGAAAGCAACCAGTGGTCAAAATCAATCCAGCGTAGCAGAACATCGCCAAGCAGAGCTTGGGAAGGCGGCGTGGCTGTTCGAAATGGGTTGAGCCGACGGAGAAGATCATTCGCGGTTGGACAATCTTTTAAAAAAGGAAAAGAGGGAATCGCAACAGCTGACCTTGTGCTTTGGAGGCACGATTGTGCTCTGGAGGCAAGATTGAGCTTTCGAGGCACGAATGAGCTTTGGAGGCGTGAACTCGAGCGGGCGTGAGGAAAAACACCTTCGAAAGATGTCCATCCAAACCATTCCCGAGAGATTTCGGCCAACCGTTCGAACGGGCTCGAGCCTCGAGCCGGTCTCTCGCTGCTTCGAAAAAGGTCCTCACAGTTTACCAGACCGGCTCAGATTCCGGAAATCCGGGAGTTTTTTTGGTACAGCCGGTACTCATGGCACGACCTGCACGACCGGCTCAAGTGGAGTAACTGCAATTCGGGGTGTGATGTTTTAAAGCTTGAATTGTCCTGTCCGATGAAAGCTCTGACCCCCGCCACCATCGTTGACGGGGATGGAATTATCGAAGCCGAAGTTTGATTGTACTTGAGCCAGTGGACGGTTTAGGCAGACTCGGTTTGATCATCGAAGGGTAATGACTGATTGCGCAACTTGTACCGCCCGGAGGGTGGTCCAACGCATCAAGGCGAAGGCTGCGGCCAAGAGCCAAGATGCGCAACGCAGTGGAACACGCGGCCGAACTATCGACTGCGTTGATCCGGCGGTATCAGGAAGTCAGTAAACGCCCGACACAGAGGAGACTTGTCTCGATGAAAACGAAAATGGTTCTTTCTTCGCTGGCTCTCTGCTTCGCACTTTGTTGCGACGCTCAAGCTGGTGGATTGCTTGACAACATGTTTAACCGTGGTTGCGGATGCGACGGGGGCGTTGCTCCTTCGACTTGCTGCGACAGCCCAGCCGCTTCTTCTTGCGGACGTGGTTTCCACCTGAACCTGAATGTCAGCCTGAGCTTGCCTCGGTTGTGCAATCGCGGTGGATTCGGTGGCGGCAATGCATGCGACAACGGATGCGACACTGGTTGCGGCAACAGCTGCGGCCGTGGCCTGCTCTCCGGTTTCGGTGGATTCCGCAGCCGAGTTGGCGGCGGATGTGACACCGGTTGCGACAATGGCGCCGGAGTTGGTGCTGGTTGCGGATGCAACGGCGGTGCCGCTGCTGCTAACGCTTGCGACAACGGATGCGACAGCGGCTGCGGTGCAGCTCGCGGTTGCAACTTCTTCAGCGGTCTGCGTGGTCGCTTCGGTGGCCGCGGATTCTGCGGAACCGGCTGCGACAGCGGCTGCGATAACGGCGCCGCTGTCGGTGCTGGCTGTGGCTGCAACGGCGGCGCTACCGTCGGTGCTGGCTGCGGATGCAACGGTGGCGCTGCCTCGAACGGCTGCGACACTGGTGCTGCTTCCGCTTGCTGCGGTGGCCGCGTTGGTCTGATTGACCGCCTGCGTGCTCGTTGCAGCAGCTTCGGTGCTGGCTGCGACAGCGGCTGCGACAACGGTGCCGTCGTCGGCAACGGCTGTGGCTGCAACGGCGGCAACGGTGGTTTGGTTGGCAATGGCTGCGGCTGCAACGGCGGAAACGTTGTTGGCAACGGCTGCGGCTGCAACAGCACCGTAGCTCCTGCTGCTACCACCCCAGCTGCTCCTGCTACCCCAGCTGCTCAACCTCAGCCTACCACTGGCGCTTACAACACCCAGCGAGCTCCAGTTGTTGACCCGAATGCTTTCATCATTCGCGGTGCTAACTACTCGAATAACAACTAAATTCTGCCCGGCTTGATACCAAGCCGAAGCTGACTTGAAAAACTCTGAGAACCCCGGTCTGTCAAAGGCCGGGGTTTTCTTTTTGCGCGGCGAGACGCGCCAGTGGGAGATGAGAGTTGTTTTCCCGCGAGGACAAACCCGGCAGCGACGTCTCTCAACTATGGTGCCGAGGTTGCTTGGCGTAAGCGAACCGCTGCGAAGGCGAGCACATCCTGCTGCTCACGCAGAAATTTGAGAATCGAATCGGGCTTCTCCAGTCGACCGGCGATTTCAATCAGCCCCGGCGCGATGCCGGCTGAGCCAAAGTCTGCTCCTTGTCGCAGCGATAGAGCAGCTGCTTCCTCTGTTTTGCCACACCTCAGCAACAGGTCCACGGCAATCTCAGCAGCAGCGCTGCGGTCCAACGGCGAAGCTGTCTGCTGCGAGCGTTCTAAAAAGCGTGCAACGGCCGCGGATGAGTCGCCCGATACGAGTGTCTGAAAATAAACAACGTGGTCCGGATAGGTCTCGGTGAATGGTGGTTCGCTTGCATACTGCAGCAGCGGCGGCAGGAGTTCACCGTAACGAGCCAAGCTAAGCGCTTCGCCAAGCGCCATCGGGCTGGTCAACAGTCGGCCGATCCGCATCGCGGAAACCAAGTGCGTCGCGTCCAAATGCGGCGTCGATTGACGGATCGTGTCCCTGTGTTGTTCGAGTAGTTGAGCCAAGTCTGCCGACTCAATCTGAACGGCGACCGTTGGATTCGCACGCGAGATGGCTGAGCGAACATTTGCGGTCAGCTCGCGGTGCATGTGGCGAATCAGCCGCTCGGCAAGCGCCGCTCGCTGCTCACTATCCAACCCGGGAAGAGCCGAATCAAACGCGGATATTGCTTGGCAGGTTCCCAACTCCTCCAAGACCAGGCTGTAGCCAAACTCCGGATGGGCTCGTTCAAACAAGCAGATTTGAATCAACTCGGAAAGCGATTCTTCATTCCGCGGAACCTGCTCCAAAACTTGGCGGACGAAATCGAGATCGTCCAAAGGCTGAAGGTAAGTCCAAGCCGCGCCGGGTTGGCCGGAACGGGCAAGCAGCTCGCCGACCTCGCGGCAAGCAGCTAAAAGCTCCGTCTCGATCGCCTTGTTCTGGTCGGCTGAGAGCTGGGGGGATCGCTGAATGAAAAACGGCGAGACTCCGGCCCGAATTCGCGCGGCAAACTTTCTCGCTTCAAACAAGCGATGATATTCGTGTCGATCGCGAAACCAAGTGGCTAACTTCTCTGCAGCTGCGACCGCTGACCCTCGGTCATGGACGCGGTTGAGTTCATCGAAAATCACGTCAATCGAATCAGTCATGAGTCGCTCAGTTGCCGTCGGGAAAAGAAATGCGTTTACTCATCGGGCCGGCCCCGTTCTCCCCAACGGCGCGTGGGGGAAAGCCTTTTCTTACAGGTGCTCTCGCTGAAAAAATAGAAACCAGCTTTTGCACGCTGCGCAAAAAAGCAATCCTGAGCGGGTCGGCGTAGGCTGCCGGTGGCCGTCTGCTCAACGGCCGGGGAAGGAACTGCAGCCGAGATCATAGCGTGGGCTGCAGTTGGCAGGATTGGGCAGTCGAAGAGGCCGCTTTTGAGGTTGCGCTAACTTGAGTCGAAACTCAACAGCCAAGTGGCCAAGGCTGCCGCATCGGCTTCCAGTCCATCCAGCCCCGACTTGGCAGGAGAATATTCTCACGCTGTTACCAACTTGGACGTGCTGAACGATTTAAATGCTCGTTCAGCCACGGCGAGCCATTTACAGAAATCATCTCCGATTAAAACGACGAATTCAGTTGTTTCCTTATCGAAGCTGAAAAAAGGACCGTTTAACCTCTCCTGGGTTCTGCGGTTTGGTTGGAGGAAGGTTGAATCTGGCCGGTGTCTTCGGGCTTTCAGGGCCTCATTCCACCGCTCTGGGGCGTGTACCCAGCCTTAGGGTAATTCGCTAAACTGGCACCCCATAGTTTTTGGGCTTGAGGGGAGGCGTTGCTTCGGAGTTGCACGACGGCTCTGGAAAACCCGGATTTATCGCAGTTTTGGAACAGACTAATGGAAGTCACTGACGGTGTGATTGAGGAGCAAGAACCGCGGACCAATGCTGGTTCGGTTGGTTGCTGCGCCGGCGAACACCGAAGTTCTGAACTGCGTCATACCTCCGAACACGCAGGAGGGGTGTCCAAATCGGGAGACAAGGACGCCAACTGGCACTGTGGCTGTGGGGAAAACCGGTTCGCCGCTGAGGACACCGTTCCGTCGAGCCTGTACAGCTTTGTCCTCCAAGTGGCTACCGAGATTTTCTCCGAGGATGAATTGTGCCGTCTGGTGCCACCCAAGCATCGGAAGACTCGCATGGAGCAAGGGAGTCAACCGAAACAGAGCGGCGAAAGCGGCACGCTCGCCAGTGGCTCAGACCCGATCGCGTTCACCGAGACGGTTGCTTATGAGTTTCTCTCCCGCGGTGGAAAGCAAGCCCGCCCCTTCATGGCACTGGCAACCTACGTCGCGCTCGGATTAGAGCAGAACCCAAGTTTGGCCCAACTGGGCGACGAAGCATTGACCGATCCTGCTTGGCAAATTCCCGACCAAGTCAAAAGGGTTGCGATTTCAATCGAGTCGTTTCACAAGGCTTCGCTGGTTCATGACGATATCGAAGACCAAGACGAGTATCGCTACGGGCAACCGACCTTACATCGCCGCTATGGAGTTGCCTCGGCAATTAACGTTGGCGATTACCTGATCGGGATGGGATATCGCCTGGTGAGCCGCGATGCGTCGGTACTCGGTCCTGAGACGGCCGCAGATGTCCTCGACATTTTGGCGGAGGCTCATCAGCGACTTTGTGAAGGGCAGGGTGCCGAGCTTTACTGGCGTGATGCCCTCGATAAGCAACTCCAACCAAAAGACGCGCTGCAGATTTATGCTTTGAAAACGTCACCGGCCTTTGAGGCAGCGTTGATGTGTGGAGCTCGATTGCGTGGAGCCGCGGGAAGTCACGAGGAAGCCTTTCGTCGATTCGCTCGGCACATCGGGATCGCTTTTCAGATTCTCAATGACCTCAAAGATTGGGAAGGGGACGAGGGGAACAAAAACTCGATTGGCGGCGACTTGCTCGGAGGACGTCCTACCGTGCTCTGGGCATTGGCTCTTGAAAAACTCCCCCAAAAAGAGCGTGATTTGCTGCTTGGTCTACCCAGCGATAACAGCAAGAGCTTGGCTGCCCGGACCGAGCAAGCACGCACGCTTTACCGTCAAGCAGATGTCTTTGCCGCCGCACGAAAATTAGTACTCGACCAGCGAATGGCTGCGGCAGAGGTCGCCCGGGAATTCCCCGAGGGTGCGATGCGGCAACTGTTGGAGTACATTATTGAGTCGGTTATCAATCGACCTCATGGTCTCAATTCGCGCCCCAACCACTAGGTCGGGCGCAGCGACCTTGTTGCAGGCAAAGCCCCGACTCTGTCTCAATTTGGGGCGTTCGTCGAAACTCACCTGTGCATGGCCAATTCGTCCCGCGGGATGACGAGTTCGAGCCAACACCAATCCGTTTGCCTTTTTTCCGGCGGCGTCGCGCCCGAAATTGAGGTTGTATCGAAATCATCGGGTTGGTTAGATCAAGTTGGCCGTTCTTAATCGGTCGACATTACCCCAGTGTAAGAGGCAAACCTTTGACCCGCGATTCTGTACAAGTTGATTTGGCAGAACTGGTCGACTTGTTTTACGACCAGATCTCCTCAGTGGGGGAGTTTGCTGAAGTCACCTCGGAGGAAATCCCTGAGGCGACTCGCGAATTGCTGGATCACGAGCAGCACATGACGGTGACCGTCGAGAAGTTCCACTGCTGCCCGCTCCAGGTCAATGTCCTGCGCAGCCTAATGGAGGGAGACTGGTACGCGAGAGAGATCATTCTGCGACGCTCAAGCGATCAGGCGGTCGTGCAATATGGAATCGTCCGACTAAACCTGAGGCTACTGGCCGATTCAGTGAAGCAGGAAATTCTGGCTGCCAACAAACCGCTTGGCAGAGTCCTGGTTGAACACGGCGTGCTCCGATCGGTCCGGCTCCTCTCGCTCCAAAAAATAACTGCAGGGCCCGTTCTTCGCCGGCTATTCGACCTGGACGCGGGCGAGACCTGTTACGGTCGAACGGCGATCATCTTCTGTGACCAGCAACCCGCAATTCAGTTGCTGGAAGTCGTCCCGGCGGCCGAATAGTCTTGTCGGCGGCTCGTCGTTGGACTGCGGCATTCTGCCTGCCTGCACTTTGCCCTGATTCGCCC
>JBJTQD010000784.1:0-2877 GCA_046075445.1 Planctomycetota bacterium | reverse complement strand
CGTGCCAAGCCAAACGGCTCGACGGCTAATTATGCGATGAACCGCTCAGGCAATTGGCTGAAACTCGAATGATTTCTAAGGATTTCGCGCAAACGAGCGATGGCCGTAGCCGCTGCAGGGATTAGCGAAAGATTTTTGCGTGAACGGGTTTTGTTGGTGCGGTAAAGTTTGCGGGGGAAGAGGGTAAACACAGATAACGCAGAGGTCGGAGAGAGGAAGAGAGGAGGAAGTTGTTGGTTGTTAGTTACTGGTATGGGGTTTGAGTTTTTGGGGGCGTGAGGTGATTTGGAATGTGAGGTGATATTCTTGGCACGTCCCTGAGGCGTTGCCAAGGGCGTGATGTAGTACGAGTGGGCGATACGTTTTGAGCTGCCGAACCGGGGGCTAGCGCGAAGTCCCAGCTGACCTACTCCCTACTCCCTCCCTCCCTTCCTTCCTTCATCCCTTCCTTCCTCTTTTCCCTCCGTGTTCTCTGTGTTTACCCCTCTTCCCCACCGCATTTCTCAAATCAGCCCCAGCGGACTAAACTTACCTATCCAAGAAATTTCTCTCCACCAATCAAAGACCGCTTCGATGCATCGACCTGAATTAATGAGCCCAGCCGGACACTGGCCGCAACTGCAGGCCGCGATCGAGGCTGGAGCCGATGCGGTTTACTTTGGGTTGAACCATTTTTCGGCCCGGGCCAAAGTCGGATTTGAGGCTCACGAATTGCCCGAGGTGATGAAGGCACTGCACACTCGGGGAGTCAAAGGGTTTGTGACCTTCAACACGCTTGTATTCGAGCACGAGTTGGAATTAGCTGAACGCGCGATCCGTGAGATTGTCGCTGCGGGGGCTGATGCGGTGATTGTCCAAGACCTTGGCATCGCGCGGCTGGTCCATGAACTGGCACCTGATTTTCCAATTCACTGCAGCACGCAGATGTCGATCACTTCGGCGGAAGGCGCGGAATTGGCTCGGCAATTTGGCTGCTGTCGCGTGGTACTGGGGCGCGAACTGAGCCTGCGGGACATTCGAAAGATCAAAGAGCAAACGGACCTTGAGTTGGAGGTTTTTATCCACGGCGCGCTCTGCGTCTCCTACTCCGGCCAGTGTTTCAGCAGCGAGGCTTGGGGCGGACGGAGCGCCAATCGCGGCCAGTGTGCTCAAGCTTGCCGTTTGAGTTACGACTTGATTGTCGACGGGCAACGACGCGATCTGGGAGCGGCTCGCTATTTGCTTTCACCGGGGGACCTCTATGGTTTGGAACAGGTTCCAGAATTGGTCGACATCGGTGTCTCCTGCCTGAAGATCGAAGGTCGCTACAAAGAGGCCGATTACGTCGCGCTGACCACGTTGGCTTATCGCCAAGCGATCGATCAGGCTTGTCAGGGGCAGGTGTTTCAGCCCGATGCCCAGTTGCGTCAGGACCTCGAGCAAATCTACTCGCGGGGCTTGGGGCCTTATTTTCTGAGTGGAATCAATCATCAAGTTGTGGTCAGTGGACGCGCCCCTCGACACCGTGGCTTGCTCGTCGGCAAAGTAGTGCGCGTTGAGGCGGACTCGGCCCTCATCGAATCTCGTGTTGACTTGCGGCGCGGCGATGGGCTGGTGTTTGACGCTGCCGACCGACGGAGTCCGGAGCTTCCCGAGCAAGGCGGATTTCTGTTCGACGTCCGCGAGGCCGATCGCGAACGCGGGTACGTGCAGCTCTATTTCGACCGCGAACGAGTCAACCTGCGCGAGATCGCAGCGGGCGACTTGGTGTGGCGAACGCATGACCCGCAGTTAAGCAAAAGGCTGAAGTCGCTGACCGAGCCCGGTGACCCGGTCCATACCCGGCCGCTCGATGCGAATTGCTGGGCAAGCGTCGGGCAACCACTGCGATTGGAACTCGACGACCGTGAGGGGCACAGCGTTGACCTGCGCGATCAGCAGGCACTGGCGGTAGCGAAGTCCGTTGGCACGACGGCCGAACTGGCTCGACCGCAAATCGAGCGACTCGGTGGAACCCCGTTTCATCTCGGCAAATTTCAGTGGCATTCCGACGGAAACGCGTTTGTCCCCGCGAGTCTGCTTAATCGACTGCGGCGCGAAGCGGTCCAGCAGCTTTTGGAGTTGAGAGCCCAGCCGCATCGTTACGCGGTGCAGGAGTCGGGCAAGGCGACGGAATCGCTGGTCAAAAGCTTGAAGCCGACGGTCCAAAGGGAGAGCGATGCGGCTTTGATTCCGACCCAGTCTCGCTTGCACCTGTTGGTGCGGAATGACCAGCAACTCGCCGCGGCGCTGGAGTCGGTGCCCGCTTCGATCACGCTGGACTATCTCGAACTTTATGGATTGCGGCCGGCAGTCGAGCGAATTCGGGCCGCTGGCGTTGAACCGCGAGTGGCAAGTCCGCGGATTCTCAAGCCGGCCGAACAGAAGGTCGTCCGCTTTTTGCTCTCGCTGGAGTGTGGGATTTTGGTTCGGTCCGGTGGGCTGCTTTATGAATTGGCCCGCTTGCCAGCCGACCAGCGCCCGCTGCTGTTCGGAGATTTCAGTTTGAATGCGGCGAATTCGATCTCGGCAGCGGCGCTGCTGGAGCTTGGACTGCATCGCTTAACGCCAGGCTACGACCTTAACGCCCAGCAGTTAACGGATCTCGCCGCGGATATTGGACCTGCGCGGCTGGAGGCAGTGGTCTATCAACACTTGCCGGTCTTTCATACTGAGCATTGCCTCTTCTGTCGTTTCCTTTCCAGCGGAACAGACAGTTCCAATTGCGGTCACCCTTGTGAGCAGCATCGAGTTTCGGTGCGCGACGCCGAGGGGCGCGAGCATCCCCTGCTGGCCGATGTTGGCTGCCGCAACACGATGTTTAATGCAGAGACTCAATCGGCGGCGAGTTATCTTGGG
>JBJTQD010000783.1:0-4427 GCA_046075445.1 Planctomycetota bacterium | reverse complement strand
GCCAAGCCACTGCCGATGACCATGGATGAAGCCCGCGATCGGGGCTGGGATGAACTCGACGTCGTTTTCGTCACGGGCGACGCCTATATCGACCACCCGAGCTTCGCGATGGCGATCCTCGGCCGCACACTCGAGGCGGCTGGCTTCCGAGTCGGTATCGTCTCGCAGCCCGATTGGCAAAATTGCGAAGCCTGGAAACGCTTCGGCCGACCTCGCCTGTTCTTCGGCATCTCCGCCGGGAACATGGACTCAATGATTAATCACTACACGGCGAATCGAAAGGTTCGCAACAGCGACGCTTACTCGCCCGGCGGACGAATCGGCCTCCGCCCCGACCGCGCGACGCTCGCTTACTGCCAACGCGCCCGCGAAGCGTTCAAAGGCGTACCAGTCATCGCCGGCGGCGTCGAAGCCTCTCTCCGCCGCCTAGCCCACTACGATTACTGGAGCGACAAAGTCCGCCGCTCGATTCTGCTGGACAGTAAAGCCGACCTCGTTGTCTTCGGCATGGGTGAAAACCCAATCGTGGAAATCGCGCAGCGCCTGGCCGCTGGCGAATCGGTAAAAGACCTCCGCGATATGCTCGGCGTGGCCTATGCTATGGGCGCCAGCGAGACGCCTCCAGAGGATGCGATTCGGCTCCCCAGCTACGAGGAAGTCGTCGCCGAAAAGCACGCTTTCGCCGAAGCGACCAAGATCATTCACAACGAGACCAATCCCTATAACGCGCGTCGATTGGTCCAGATGCACGGCAATCAAGCCATCGTCGTGAATCCACCGCAATTCCCAATCTCGCAAGAGGCGATGGACCGAATTTACGGTCTGCCCTACACCCGCCGCGCTCATCACTCCTACACCGAGCCGATTCCCGCTCACGGCATGATTAAAGACTCTGTCACGATCATGCGTGGCTGCTTCGGCGGATGCACGTTCTGCTCGATCACCGCGCACCAAGGCCGAATCATCCAATCGCGCAGCAAGGATTCAGTCATCGGTGAAATCAAGTCGATGAGCTCCGATCCCCAATTCAAAGGCGTCGTCAGCGACATCGGCGGACCGACCGCCAACATGTACCAGATGCGCTGCACGCGACCCGAAGTCGAAGCCAAATGCCGCCGCCAATCGTGCGTGCACCCGCGAATCTGCAAACTCCTAGGCACCGACCACGGCCCGCTAATCGAACTGATGCGGGAAGCCCGCGAAGTCGATGGCGTCCGCAAAGTCCTCGTCGCCAGCGGCATCCGCATGGATCTGGCTCAGCGGAGCCCCGAGTACATGGCTGAACTGGCTACCCATCACGTTGGCGGTTTGCTCAAAGTCGCACCCGAACACGTCAGCAAGGATGTCCTCCACAACATGAAAAAGCCGGACAACATCGAGTTCGATGTGTTCGTCGAAAAGTTTCGGCAGGAATCTGAGAAAGCAGGCAAGAAGCAATACGTTGTCCCCTACTTCATCGCCAGCCATCCCGGAAGCGACTTGAATGCGATGATCGAACTGGCGTTGTTCCTCAAACGAAACGGATACAAGCCAGACCAAGTCCAAGACTTCATCCCGGCGCCGCTCGATGTCGCGACCTGCATGTATTACACCGGGATGGATCCGTTCACTAAACAACCGGTGCACATCTCCAAAAGCCTCAAAGACCGCAAAATGCAACGCGCTTTGATGCAGTTCTTCAAACCCGAAAACTACTTCGAAGTCAGCGATGCACTGCGCGAAGCCGGCCGCCAAGACCTGATCGGAAACGGCTGCGACTGCTTGATTCCGGCTCAACCGCCGCGCGAGGCAATCGACCGCCGTCGCGAAATGGCCGGCGAGCAATTTCGCGGCGAGTATGTCCATCGAATCGGTCAACCCAACCGAACCGGGCAATCCGATCGACCCGGAAAAGAAACAGACCGCGAACAAGACTCGCGAGGGAGAGGCCGACGCGATAATAAGTCGACCTCTGGCACAAGAGACAAACGCAGCGCAGGCTCCAGCGACGCCTCTCGCTCAACAACTGAACCTCGTCGCGATACACGGGGACAGTCTAAGAACGGCGAACGCAAAGGCCAAACTGGACCAGTCAAACGCAAGGGCCCGCGGAAACAGTCCCGCTACGAACCGGGACAGGGTTATCGACCGGACCGCAAAGCCAAACGCTTGCGCGACGACGAATAAAACTGAACGCTCGTCAGCCCAGCTTTTGTGAACTCTTAACGCTGCGTTACTCTACCGCGAACTCGGTAGTCTTACTCAAGACAAGCCTCGGTGCGCCGCAAGCATCAGCCGGTTGGGCAGCGATCAGCAACTTTTACCCCCAGCCGCAGGGCTGCACTTGGTTGAATTGCCCCGCGCGGCGCGTTAGTCTGATGCCAGAGCGAGAAGGCTTTCGGCCAGCCCGCTTGTCGGCTGTCTAGCTTCAAGATCGTTTTTACTTCGATCGCTTGTCGCAGTCACCGGTCGGTATGACGTCTACGGTCTCACGTTAACAAGCTGAACAAAGTCGCTCACCAGCGACCTTTATGGTTGTCGCCTCCGTTTTCGGCGACTGCCGCATCACCCGATAGGAGTTGTTTTCATGCGTCGTCCCCAAAATCGTCGTGACTTCATTAAAACCTCCGCAGCAATCGGTGCGGGCTACTGGGTCGCCGGAGGGACTACCCTCAAGGCGAGCATCTCGGCCAATGAGGAAATCCGCTTCGCCTGCATCGGCATCGACGGCAAGGGTTCCTCGGACTCGAACGACGCCAAGAACAACGGCAAAGTTGTCGCTATTTGCGATATCGATGACGGCTCCCTCGATAAGGCTCAAAAGGCATTCCCTGATGCAAAGCGGTTCAACGACTACCGCAAACTGCTCGAGGAAATGGACAAGTCGATCGATGCAGTGACCGTGAGCACGCCTGACCACATGCACGCCGTGATCGCTGCTCAAGCGATGAAAATGGGCAAGCACTGTTTCTGCCAGAAGCCGCTGACCCACTCCATCGAAGAGGCTCGCGTGCTCGGCAATATTGCTCGCGAGCAAAAGGTCGTCACCCAAATGGGCAACCAAGGAACCGCCGATTCGACACTGCGGCTCTCCGCCGCGCTGATCAAGAAGGGTGAAATCGGAAAGATCAAAGAGGTTCACGTTTGGACCAATCGTCCGGTTTGGCCGCAAAGCAAAGGCTTGCAAGTCAAAACCTCGACGCCTCCTGCTTCAATCCATTGGGACCTTTGGGTCGGTGGAGCCAAGAAGCACGAGTACAGCCCTGAAATCCATCCGTTCAAGTGGCGTGGCTTCTGGGCGTTCGGCACTGGCGCACTCGGCGATATGGCTTGCCATACCTTCAACATGCCATTCATGGCACTCAATCTTCGCAATCCAACTTCGGTTGAAGCCGTTTGCGACGAGCATGACGGCGTGATGTATCCCAAGTCGTCGCAGATTCACTTTGTCTTCCCCGAACTCGATGGACGACCAAGCTTGAACGTCTACTGGTACGATGGCGGACGAATGCCACCAGCGGAAGTTTTGGCTGGTTGCCCCAAGGCGAAGAACGGCGACCGCGAAGTTCCGCATAATTCCGGCTCGGTCATCGTGGGCGAAAAGGGCAAGCTCTTCTCACCTGGCGATTACGGCGGAGACGCAGCGAACACCGGCTTCGTGTTCGGCAACGAGTTCAAGAACCAGCGAGAATACGCTCGCGGCGTCGAATACGTCCGTTCGCCGGGTCACTTCGTCGAGTTCGCCAACGCGATCAAGGGCGAGGGTGCCGCGGTCTCGAACTTCCCCGACTACTCAGGCCCGTTGAGCGAAACGATCCTGCTCGGCAACCTCGCTCTGCTGGCTGGCAAGAAGGTCGAATGGGATGCAGCCATGATGGTTGCGAAAGACGCCAGCCCGGAAGTCGCCGAATTGGTTCGTCACCAATATCAAAATGGCTACTCGCTCTAAGCCCACCTCTCGGGCCGCTTGAAAGCCAAGTTCGGCTTCCAAAGGACCGGTGATAACAGCCAAACTCTTTAGGCCACTCGAGTTTCTCGGGTGGCCTTTTTTGTTAGTTTGCCTGCATGCGAAAGTCGAATCGGACCTTAACCCCAATGAGCCGCCGGCCCACCACGGTTGTTCAATTTGTGCACCGCAGCCGTCGGTAAATGGTTATTTCCCGTAGGGTGGGACAAGCGGGGCGGGGACTCGCGGCAAAACGTCAAGCTAATTGAAGGGAATGCAGCAAGTTCGGTCAGGAAAACAAACAGACCCCGCCACGCGCCGGCCCACCACAGATGCTCGATTCGAACCCCGCTGCGACCGGATGATCTTTCCAGCCGCTTGGTGGGCCAGCGCTCGCGGGGATCACAACCGCTGCAAAGCTTGTTATTGAGTTACAGCTGAATGTAGCGCCCCGCGACCTTGTCCCACCCTACCAGAAAATCCGCCGGATGGCCGAACCGGG
>JBJTQD010000782.1:0-1556 GCA_046075445.1 Planctomycetota bacterium | reverse complement strand
TAATATTGACTCTACATGGGACGAAACTGGTCGCCGCTCCGCCTTGGAGCCGTTCGCAGCAACTGATGAAGTCCGCTCGCTGGCTGATTCGTTCTCCCAGCTCACGCAGCCGCTGCTCGGAGCGAGCGTGAGGAGTCACTGATGTCATGCCCTTATCGTACCGGAGCAAGGAGCATTGCTGATAGGGGAATTCGCGAGGCAGCGTTGAGGTCGCGTATTGGTGACCGTTTCCTCGCCGAGTTCGCGCTCCACTGGCAAGGCTCGCCTACCGCTGTCGTCGAGCTCTCCACCGCTTCGAGTTTGCTTGTCCGGCGGCGATTCGGCTGGCCCCGAAATCGGCGGCGGGCTGTTATTGCTGGTTTCAAAATAGGTGCACGAACCAGCGGGCAGGAGACTTTTAACTCCCGGGCACTCATCTTTACGCGAGGCCGAATTTCCCAAGAATAGAGGCCGACGAATCACCCCCACGAAAATTTTAAGGAGTGGAATTATGAAGTCCCTGATTTGTGGACTGTTGCTCGGATTGCTCACGCACGCGGCTGTGGCCGATGACTGGACTCGATTCCGCGGGCCGAATGGTTCGGGAATCGCGCCCGCCTCGCCCGCTCCGCTGACCACTTGGAGCGAGAGCGAAAACTTGAAATGGAAGGTGCCGCTCCCCGGAAAAGGAGCCAGCAGCCCGATCGTGGTTGGCGACAAAGTGTTCATCACCAGCTATTCCGGATACGGCTTGGACAAGCAAAACCCCGGCGAACCCGCGAACCTAAAACGACACTTGGGCTGCTACGACCGAGTTAGCGGCAAGCAAGTTTGGGAGAAAATCGTTTCCTCTCCCGGTGATGAGGATGAGTACAAGGGCTTCATTACCGAACACGGCTATGCCAGCAGCACCCCGGTCTCCGATGGCAAATCGGTGTTTGCAATGTTTGGGAAAAGCGGCCTCTACGCTTACGACCTCGAAGGGAAAGAGCTTTGGAACAAGCCTCTCGGCACCAACTCCGACCCTGCCAAGTGGGGCAACGGAGCAAGCCCGATGCTGTACGGAGACCTCGTCATCGTCAATGCGGGAATTGAAGGCCAAGCGATCATCGCACTGAACAAGACGACCGGCGAAGAAGTCTGGAAAGTCTCCGATGCGAAGTTCACCAGCTGCTGGTCGACTCCGATCCTTGTAAAGTCAAACGACCGCGAAGAACTCGTCTTCTCGATGCCCGGACAAATCGTGGCCCTCAATCCCAGTAACGGCGAACGTCTGTGGAACGCCAAGTCACCGATCGAACAGACGGTCTGTGCAAGTTTGGCTGAGCGCGATGGCGTGGTCTTCGCGATGGGCGGAATTGGCGGAGCGGCAATCGCCTATCGCTGCGGCGGCAGCGGAGACGTCAGCGAAACGCATCTGGTTTGGCAAAAGCCGCTGCGAGCCGGCATCGACACGCCGCAGGTGATCGGCAACCAGATGTACTGGCTCTCGATGGGAAGTGCCTTCTGCGCCAACTGCGAAACTGGTGAGATGACTTATAAGGAGCAGCTCAGCCCCGCGGCCGCAGCGGCTCCGG
>JBJTQD010000781.1:0-2652 GCA_046075445.1 Planctomycetota bacterium | reverse complement strand
CTAACCGGGGGCTGGCGCGAAGACCCGGCTGACTAAAACACGGGCCATCACCGGACCGCGTGTCGGTGGAACTATGACTCGCCACTTACTCTACTCCCGCCTTCCTCACTTTCTTCACTTCTTCCTCTGTTCCCTCCGTGCCCTCCGTGTTTCCCCCCTCTTCCGATCAAAACTCAAACACCACATCCGCCGATCCCCCAAAGCGTGGCGGCAACGAAATCTTCTCCAGCGGCTCGTCGCTCCGCCCCCAACGCATCTGCCAGTTTCCCTCCAAACGCCAGCCAATCGACCCCAGCGCCAGCGTCGGCACCAGCGTCTTCCATTGCGGCAACTCCGCCGCACTCAAGCGCACGACCAACAGATTCGCATCGTCCGCACTCCAAACCTCCGCTGGAATTTTTACCACGCGAATTCCGCGCTCGTCCTCCACCGCCAACGCTTGCCCATTCACCCAAACCTTGGCCTCCGTCGACAGCGAACCGAGATTCAGCTTTCCCTCCGTCGCCGGCTTGCCCGACCGAAACTTCACAAAGCAGCGACTCCAAAACTGGCTCGCTTCATCCGTGGCGAGTTCCGTCAACTCATTCCCCGCAACCGGCAAACGAACGGCTCGCCAATACCCGACCTTCGCTCCCTTGTAATACTCTCCTTCAACCAGCGGCAACCCGACCGACCAAAGGCAAGCATTCAGCAACAGCCGCTGAAAAACCGGCTGCTTGAAATCATCAACGTGGCCCAATGAAGTGTAGAAAGACCTTCCTCCATCGCGCCGCACGAAAGTCCAAGCAACAGGCTCAGCCGCCTGGCCTTCGACTTCCCCCATCAGCAACACATCCGCAGCCGGCGATAGCGGCGAAGTACGATAAAGCGATCCGCTCGACGTGTAGTCCCCAAACTCAACACCCGCAAGCAGCGGATGCGGTCCAGCTTCACGATTCGCCATCGACTTCACTTTGGGACGCAGTTCATTCCCATGATGCCCCGAATAGTTTCCGCCAAACACCTCTTGATCGAACTCTGGCCACCAACTCCATCCATCCGGTGGCGACTGGGCATCGCGAGCCGAAAACCCGTGGCTCGCTGTTCGAATACCAAGCACCGGCTTTCCGCTTCTCACGAATCGCTGAACCGCCTCAAGTTGTTCTTTCGGCAGGGGAACCCGGCGGACGCTGACCATCAACAAATCTGCCTGCTCGAGTCCGCTCAGGTCTTGGAATCGCCGCGGCAATGGAGCCGTCCCACCTTGAGTTCCGCTGGACTGTTCGTTTGCATTCAGCAGCAGAACGCGGAAGCGATCCCGTACGGCTTGCTCCTCTACCCACTCCGGCAGAGATTGCCGCGTCTGATACTCGTCCTCATTGATCAGCAGAGCCAGAGTCGGCCGCCGATCACCGGAGTAGCGAAACGGACGGCCCCCGAGCAACTGGTCGCTGGTGATCGTCGGGCAGACATGTTGCTGGATGTATTGAATCACCAAATCCGTCCCGGCGAAATGACTGACGAACGGCCAGCGAGCCGGGTTGTACATCGTGTCCGTCAAATCGCTCACGAGAACCGCTCGCTTGCCCCAGCCAACAAGCTGCCGCAGTCCGAACGGTCGTCCGATCACGCACATGTTCGTGTGCACGCCGACTAGCATCACCTGGTCTATCCCGCGGCTGCGCAAAATCTTCCAGACATCGCTGCCGCTGTCCGTGATCAAATCAAGCTGCGGGTCTATCCGAACAAGCGACGACTGGGCTTTCCAAGGATTGCCTGGATTTCGTCCCAGTGCCTCCAACTGCTTTGCCCAAGCCGCCTGCTCAACCGGGTCATCGTCTTCGCCTCCATCCGATTGGTCTACCGGATACTTGGCAGTTTTCTCAGCCGGCAAGCCATGGTTCCACTGGTCTGCCAACTGCGGCGGAACTTCTGTCACCGACTTAGCTAACTCCAATGCCCGCTGCCGAGCCGGGTGTGTCTCGTAAGCCGCCATGCAATCGCTCGGAGCATGAATGATCGTCGCCCCAGCCGCACGCGCCTTGGCAACAAACGCATCCAATCGCGGCGCCATCTCGTTCAACCTTCGCACCGCGTTAATCGAATGGTGATAGTCCCACACATCGCAGACAATCACCGCCGTCCGCGCCGGCATCCAATCCGCATCTTGTGTCCGCGGCACCCAGCAGTTGCTCCCCGGCCCCGTCTCCACTCGAGACTCGAGCTTCAACTTCCAATTTCGAGGAGCAACCGTCGAGCCAACTTGCCCAAGCGCAGATTTCGCCTAAACACCAACCAGCCACATCGCAACCAGCAGCGTTAACCACGAAATCAATCTCATCCCGCCGCGAGCGTTCTTTGGCATACATCCAACCTCGAAGGCGTCCATTTCGATATCCCTTCTCAAAGCCCAAATCCAACAACCACAACAGGTCGCCATCCTACCATGCCTAAACCCACACCGCTTGCTCAGCAAGGGAACCCCACAGCAGCGCAATCATTCGAAGAAAAAACAACATGGCCGCTCCAACTGCATCCAGAACAAAAACCTCTTTCTCCCCCTCGCCCCTTTGGGGGAGAGGGGGCCGGGGGGTGAGGGGGTCTGATGCGAACTATCGCGCAACCTCAAGCAGAAACATGTGTCAATCCAAACTCTCAATCAGCTCAAATGTT
>JBJTQD010000780.1:0-3103 GCA_046075445.1 Planctomycetota bacterium | reverse complement strand
GTCGAGATTGTGAATGTGCTGCTCGACAAGGTGATCTCCGGAGAGCCAATTGAAATAGAGCCAATTGCGAATTTGATATTCCAATTCCGTCTGCTCAGGACGTCGACCGGCTACCCAGAGGAATCCTTGATTCCAATAAACGCGAGCCGCGATCACGTCGCCGATAATTCCGTCCTTCAGCCGCTGGATCGTTTCCATGTAAGCCCGCTCGTGACGCCGCTGCAGACCGACTTGGACCGGCAGGCCTTTCTTCTTCGCCTCTTCCGTAGCCCGCAGGACTCGCTGCACGCCCGGCGGGTCGACCGCGACCGGCTTCTCCATAAACACGCCCTTTCCAGCCGCCACAGCAGCTTCGAAATGCAGCGGGCGGAATCCGGGCGGAGTCGCCAGAATCACGATTTGGCAATCAGTCTCCAAAACCTTTTTGTAGGCATCGAAACCGATGAAGGTAGTATCAGTGGTAACCTTGATGCGGTCCTTGTATCGCTCTTTCAATCCACCCAGCGCGCCTTCAGGGCGATCGGCGAACAAGTCGCCCACGGCCGTGACCTCCACGTTGCCGGACTGAGCATTCAACGCATCGGCCATCGCACCGGAACCGCGTCCGCCACTGCCGATCACGCCAACGCGAATCGTATCGCTACCGAAAACGTGATAGCCCGCTCGGCTGGTCGATGGCGACAAAACAGTCCCGGCAACAGCACCAGCCGCCGCCAAAGCCGAACTGGTTTTCAGAAACTGACGACGGCTGGCTGACGGTTTATTTGTTTGCGACACGTTATTTCCTCTCTTTCAACAAATGAGAACAACCCAAAAGGGCAAGTATGAATAGCGTGACTGCTCGATTGGCAAGCACGACTTGAAATCCGACCTACAACAGACGTAAAGGTCCTGGCAGTGCGTAGTCGCCATCCGCCGGAACCGATTGATTCCTACTTTAGTGCACCCGCGCGGCAGTTACAATCAAGGGACGGAGTCACTTTACCCCCCTTCTTTCCAAGCCAATTCATGACCAGCATTTCGTTTTCCTGCTACGCTGTGCTGCTGGTCTTTCTTTCGCAGCTATCGATCTCGCCACGATCGGCTGACCTCAAGCGCTACGAATTCGAGCACGCCGCGATGGGGGTCAATTTCCGCTACATCATCTACTGTGAGCAAAAGGAAACCGCCGAAAAACTCTTCTCAATTGCTCAGCAGCGGGTCGACGAACTGAATCTAACGCTCAGCGATTACCTTGAGCAGAGCGAAACGAACCAACTCTGCCGCTCGGCTCCTCACCAACAGCCGCAGCGAGTCAGCCCCGACCTGTACCGCGTCGCGGGCCGCAGCCTCGAATTCAGCCGCCTGACAAACGGCGCTTTTGATGCGACGGTCGGCCCCGCGAGCCACGCCTGGAGAAAAGCAATCAAGCGCAACCGCCTGCCCGCGGACGAGAAAATCGCTGAACTGCTCCCGGCGATCGGTGCCGACAAAGTTGAGCTCATCCCGCCCAATCAAATTCGTCTCACAGCACCGAACATGCAGCTCGATTTCGGCGGAATTGCCCAGGGCGATGCGGCTGATCAAGTCGCTGCCATCTTCATTGCAGGCGGCATCAAGTCAGCCTTGATCGATGCCAGCGGCGATATCCGCGCGATCGGCTCACCGCCGAACACCGCCGGCTGGCCAATCGAGATCTCCGGCCTCTCTTCAGATATCTCCACAACCGTCTGCTTGAGAGATGCCGCCATTTCAACTTCTGGTGACCGTGAGCAGCGATTGGTCATTGACGGCATCCGCTATTCCCACATCGTCGATCCACGGACCGCAGTGGCGGTCAAGCAAAGCGTTCAAGCGACCGTCATCGCCCCCAACGCAACCACGGCCGACGCACTCGCCTCAGCCCTCTGCGTGCTCTCGCCAGAAGAAGGCAAGAAACTCGTAGAGTCACTCCCTAGCGTCGCCGCTCAGTGGATTGTCCCCGGTGACACCTCAGCGACAGAAACCGCAAAGCAACCGCGAGTCATCCGGTCGGAACGGTTTGAGGGTTTGTTGCAGGGAAGGGAAGAGGGAACCACTAAGCGATACTAATGGAATGAACAATGTGGAGGAAGAGAGCGAACCACTAATGATCGCTAACGTTAAATAAGAATGGAGAGAGAGTTTGAGAGGAAGTAAAAAGAAAAATTTCGGAGAGTAAATAGCTCGATGGTTGAGACTCCAGTAAACTCACCTTTCTTTCGTCAGTGACTTTTAGTGAAAGCCACTCTCCCACCGCGAAAGCAAGTCAACCACCAAGGCAGACCCAGCTCGCGCATCGCCTCGCCTGCGCCAAAGCCTTGGGGGCTTTGGGATCCGGCTACGGGCTAAACGAAAAACCAGCTGCAGGCTAAACAAAAAACCGGCTTGCGCTCGGCGCAGGTCTCCCGACCTCGCCGATTCTTCGACCTTCGGTCTCCTCTTGGCGTCTGATTTAGGTGCCGCGTCCAACCCGCCCGCTTCCGCTGAATTCGAGCCATATCGCCAAAAGAACGAACTTGCCCCGCCAAACCGGGGGCTGGAGCGAAGACCCGGCTGACTTTGTTTGCGGGCGGCACTTGCGCATCGCCTCGCAAGCGCCAAAGCCTCGGGGCTTTGGGCTACGGGCTAAACGAAACCGCGTCCCTTACTTGGCGTTTTTCTACCTATCCCAAGACTTCACGGCGTTGCCGGACGTAGTCCCAGACAACGAAGCGGTCGAGGTCCTCGCCACCGGTGAAGAAGACGCGACCCTTGGTGCTTTCGGCTAACTTCTGCGCGAAGCGAACGTCGTCCTCCGTCTGCGACCACGACGGCACGAGGAACATGTTGATCGTGATCCCTTCTCGACTGCATAACTGAGCCTCCCGCACCGTCGCCTGCTCAGTGACCGGGTGTGGAGGATAGAGCAGGTAGAGTTGCGAGTCTTCGAAATGCGCTGTGGGCAGCCAGTCGGTGATCACGATAATCTGGCGGTTGGGCGTGTTCTGTACTGAGAGCAGTCGCCGAGCCAAATTCAAAGCATGCTGCATATTGGTAAAGTGCGGGTGCACCATGTGCTCGCTCGCCCGGGGAGAGCTCATGTCGTAACGCAGCTGGACAAACG
>JBJTQD010000779.1:0-1431 GCA_046075445.1 Planctomycetota bacterium | reverse complement strand
AACTCGAAGGACTCACTTGATTACCAAGTCCTCACTGAATGGAAATGTATCCCAACTACCTCCTTCCGCCCTGCCTCCTTGGAAAACCCTCTTCAATGCCCGTTATTGCCTCCGCCGACTGCAAGCCCTTCGCTTTGCTGTCTTGAATCTCAAACCCACCCCCAAAATTAATCTCCTCTTCCGGGTAAAAGGCCTGCTGAATCACGGTCACAAACTTAATCGCAACTTCAGAGAGATTGAACAAACCTCCCACCTCTATCCCCAACGTGTAACGATTGAGGTCGACGACTTCCACTAACCCCTCAATCGCGACAATTCGCTCAAAAAACTCAGCGTAAACCTTGCACGAGTTGGCTCTTTCAAACGGGAATCTTCCCGCATTTCTCCGCGCTACCCGCAACGCATGCCTCGCTCGAGCGGACGGCGTCGACGTGAATATGGCTTTCTCTTTTTCGCCACAGACTGGCTGCCTCGGCAGAACCTTGGACCGAGGAAACAGCTGGGGAATCACCCGGTCGAATTCAACACGGACAGCCCGATCCGTTTGCTGTGTGGGCTTCAATTGACACTTCATTTGATCAATCCTCTATAAAGGCACGACTTCGAAAAAACGGATTTGGCCCGCTGGTCGCATAGGCCGCCGATGATGCCTTGCTACAAGTGCGGCCGGCTTACTTTCCCGCATACATCTGCGGCAATCGCTGGTTAATGGCGAGACAGCGTTTCACCAGGTCGACGATGTGTCGCGGATGAAGCTTCTCAGTCCACCAGGGCAGGGGCTGACCGAACCGCGCCTGATACCATGAACGGCAGCCATTCGAATGCATCCCCAAAGCCCAAAGCGTCGATGACCTCTTGAATGTCCCGTCGGGTTGCCGAACCACGATCCCAATTCCACCCGGGTACTCGATACCCTCGAGAATCGCGTCAATTTCCTCGACGGCCAAAGTGCCCGGCTCAGCCATCACATCCCACATCGCAGCCTCCTTCGATAAAGTTTCCGTAGTACTCGCTCGACGATGCCGAACCGAAAAGGCTCGGCATCATCGACCAGCAGAGCCAAATCACTTGCCGGAAAACCAAGCCTTCAACTCGCCGACTCGATCGAGCTGTTCCCAACCGACGTTCAGCTCCACTCGGCCAAAGTGCCCACCCACAGCGAGCGGCCGGTAAATCGGTTGCCGCATCTGAAAGTTCCTAATGATCGCAGCGGGTGTCAGCTGGAAAAGCGAGCGAACCGCCGCGGTTAATTCAGCTGAACTGTAGCGCGACGTGCCGAAGGTCTCAACGAGAACGCTTACCGGTTCGGCAACTCCGATCGCGTAGGCGACCTGTACTTCGCAACGATCCGCGGCGCCCGAAGCCACGACGTGCTTGGCGACCCAACGCGCCGCGTACGCCGCCGAACGATCGACCTTGCTCGGATCCTTG
>JBJTQD010000778.1:0-1685 GCA_046075445.1 Planctomycetota bacterium | reverse complement strand
GGCTCGCCAGCGTCGCTCGCCAATGAATACACAGCCGATCAAAATCATGGCGACCACACCGATTAGCAGCAACGCGCCTTGTTGCGTCGGGCTCTTGGCCACGTTCTCGATCCACTTGGGCAGGTTTTGAAAACAAAAGGCGATGAAGATCATTAGCAGATAGATCGGCGCGATCCACTTCAGCACGATCTTGAAGAACGACGGAAGTTGGATTCGGGAACCTGCATGCAATTCATCCCAACCGCGCTCCAGTCCAAAGACCCAGCTGAAGAAAAAGATCTGCACGCCGGCCAGCACAAAAATCAGCAGTGTGCCAACCCAGTCGTCGATTGTGCTGAGGAACTCGAGGCCCTTGCTGTAGTACATCACCAGGAAAGAGCCAATCATCGCGATCGTCACCAGGAAAGTCGTGCCTCGCTTGCGGCTGATGCCCAGGCTCTCCTCAAAGAAAGCCAGCGAAGGCTGGTACATCGAGATCGAACTGGTGATTGCCGCGAGGAAGAGCATGAAGAACCAGACAAAACCGATGAAGTTGCCGGCTGGTCCCATCTGAGCGAAAACGACAGGCAGCGTTTGAAAGCCGAGTCCGAAGGTGCCTCCCGAAACGGCGGCGACGGTTCCCGATACGCCGAGGAAGACAACGGACGCAGTCAGGGTAATGATGCCGCCAAAGCCGACTTCAAAAAACTCATTCGTTGCGGCTGCGGTCAGTCCCGACAGGGCGATATCGTCTTTCTTCCTTAAATAAGAGGCATAGTTCAGGATCACACCAAAACCTACGGAGAGGCTGAAGAAAATTTGCCCCGCGGCGGCGAGCCAAGTTTGCGGATCAAGTAGCTCGTTGAAATTCGGGTTCCACATGTAACCCAGTCCGGTCAGCACGTTTTGATCGGGCTTCAGCGGGTCCGGAGTTCCAAGCGTGAGCACGCGAATCAGGACGATGAACGCGCAGACCGCCATTGCGGGCATCGCCAACGAGCAGAATTTTTCGATGCCGCCGGAGAGCCCGCGGTAGACGAGGAAAATGTTTAGGGCGACGGTGATTAGCCAGAAGTAAAGCGTTTCGATTGAAGGGCCGAATATGTCCCCGTTGTTGTTCAGGCCAGTGTAGTTTTCAAAGAAGGTCTTGGCGGTCGCAGCGTGGGTCGCGGGCTGGGCTGGGTCGAGTCCGATTCCGCCCATGAGGTAATGCCAAGCGTAACCGAGGCACCAAGCTTCAATAAACGTATAGTAGAACGACACAGCGAGCGGAATCAGCACGCTGAGAATGCCAACGTATCGGCCGAAGGAACCTTTTCCGGCGACGCCCATGATCGCTGGGCCGGAGTGGAGGCCTTTGCGTCCGCCGTAACGGGCCATGGTCCACTCTGCCCAGCCGATCGGGATGCCAAGCAGTAGTAAGGCGATGAAGTAGGGAATCAAGAACGCGCCGCCGCCGTTAGCGGCCGCTTGGCCCGGGAAGCGGAGAAAGTTTCCGAGTCCGACGGCTGATCCTGCGACGGCGAGAATCACGCCCAGTCGCGTACCCCAATGTTGACCGCTCATTATTTTTTTTCTCCCATCCCGGGGCTGACCGGCGGCTGGTCATTCAGCCGCCCAGTTACTTAATTGAAGCCGCTATCTTAATTCAAGCGAGGCTGAAATGCATTCACCCGGGACTGGAGTTTTTTCTTCTATTTCGGGCG
>JBJTQD010000777.1:0-1753 GCA_046075445.1 Planctomycetota bacterium | reverse complement strand
GTCGCAAGCAATTGGCGACTCGCCGTATTCGAGGCCTAGCGATCACGGCTGCCTTGCTGCTGCTGTTTAGCTTTGTGGTGCGTTACCTCGATGACAACCTTTATGGATCGAGCTGGTTCAGCGGCTACGTCCTAACCGGCGCAGTGCTCGTGTTAGCTGCCTTTCATTGGCGGAAGAAAATTCCGGTGTTAGCGGTTCTTGGTTCGGCCTCGGGCTGGATGCAATTTCACATCTATCTCGGGCTGAGCACATTTGTGCTGTTTGGCTGGCATCTGCACTGGCAGATTCCGCAGGGCCCGCTTGAGCAGTTGCTGGCGGCAGCCTATCTCTCGGTTGCTCTGAGCGGCGTCTACGGGCTGTACCTGACCAGAACGACCCCGCGCAAGCTGGCCGCGCTGTCGCGGCAGTTCATTTTTGAGGAGATTCCCGCTCTGCGAAGTGACGTCCGTCGCCGCGCCGAGTCATTGGCTCTGAGCGATATCCGGGCGAACGAGATTCTCGCGCGTGTTTATGTGAACCGAATTGCAAGTTTCATCGAGGGATCACGCGGCTGGTGGTTCGCGTGGTGGCCGAGCGGAGCGAGGTGTCGTCGAGTGATTGGAGAACTGCTTGCCTTGGATCGATATCTGGCGCCCAACCAACGCGAGACCAGCCGACAGCTGATGAATCTCGTACGAGAGAAGGATGACTTGGATTATCACGAGGCACTACAAGGAAGACTAAAAGGCTGGCTCTTTCTTCACGTGGCGATGACGTACAGCCTTCTTACTCTGATGGTGGTTCATATTGTGCTCGTTCATGCCTTTGCGGGAGGGTGGCGATGAGCGACTACAAAGACCCGTATCAGAGACCAGATCAACCTCAGGTCAGATACCTTCCTGGACGGAGTTCGGGTGAACCGCAGCAAATTCAGGTTCGCCACTCGGTTCGTCGCCGACGCGGGCTGATTTGCCTTTGCGTACTGGCTGTAACGATCGGCAGTTTGCTGATTCTGTTTCAGTCACCGCTGCGGAATGAATTGCTGGCGCCAGGACCGCTCACCAGCCACCATGCGCAAATCCTTGCCGGAATGGGAGGCGATCGCTGCGCAGCCTGCCACACGGCGGGAAACGATACTTGGCTGAGCTGGACTGGGCTGAGAAAAACGGCTCAGGCTGACTGTCCGACAACCCAATCTGACCTTTGCCTAAAATGCCATCAGCAGACGATTCCCGTACAGCTTGCGGCGAATCCGCATTCGCTCGACGCAGCCCAACTTGCGCAGCTGACCGAAAAGCATCAAGCAAAATTCCGATTGGCAGGAATGAAACTCCCATCGCAGGAGTCCCCGAGAGAGTTGAGTTGCGCAGCCTGTCATCGTGAGCATCATGGTGCGGAGATCGACCTTACGGCGATGACCGATCAACAATGTCAAACCTGCCATACGCAGCGGCACCAGAGTTTCGAGAAAGACCATCCTGACTTTGCCCTTGTCGGTGCGCAACTTCCTGGCACCCTGAATTTTGACCACGCCACACACTTCAAGAAATATTTTCCAGAGGGGCAGGCGGAGTTCTCATGCGCCCAGTGTCACATCGGCGATAGTCAGAAAAATGTAATGAGTCTGGCCAGCTTCGAGGTCATGTGCGCCAGTTGTCACCAGCAAACAATTCGGACCTCGGGTCAACAGGGATTAGTCCTACTCGAGCTACCAATGCTCGATTTGGAGCGAATGCGAGCCGCTGGGGTCGAGGTGGGGGCTTGGCCCAAGGAG
>JBJTQD010000776.1:0-1104 GCA_046075445.1 Planctomycetota bacterium | reverse complement strand
AGTCGCATTCATCAAGGAACCGAAGCAACAGATGGCCCATCGAAAGAGGCTCGCTCCTTTAAAATCGCCATTATGTTGTCAGCGATCGCGTCTTTGATCTCATTGAAAATACCGTCTTCGCCGTTATCCTTAAACGCTCAGGCACGATTTCCAGTGGCACCTAACTGGGTACGGCCCAGCCCTCGCTACCTCTCTTGGACCAGAAGCCATGTCACGCACCGCGTTCTCCTTGGTCGAATTGCTAGTCGTGATTGCGATTATCGCCGTGCTAATCGGCATCTCGTTACCGGCAGTCCAAATGGCTCGCGAAGCCGCTCGTCGATCTGACTGTGCAAATCGCCTGCGACAACTAGGCATCGCCTTTCACAATGGTGCGGCTAACTTCAAGCGCCCACCGAGCGATCTCTCGAACTACTACGAGAATCAGAACGACTACTTCAGCATCTGCCCCACCTCTGGACTGTCGGCCGTTTCCAAGTTGCCTTCAGGTGGCACAGCCCTCATGTCGACCTACCTTCGCTGCGCCAGCGGCACTGCGACCAGCGACGATGACTTGATGAACCCATACGACAATCCTCAGTACAACGGATTTCATCCCAAAACGTCTCTTCAACTTTGCTACGACGGCGGTTCAAATACGGTCTCCATCGGCGATGGTTACTACGATCTTGGAACCGTCTCCCCGGCGGGAAACGATTGGGTCGATCACTTCCAAGGCGCCAACGGCGAGCCCTCTCACGTCTTCGGCTCGACTGCCGTTCCGATCAATTCGCTTCGCCGGCCCGAACAGCCCTTCAACGCCAAGGAACTAAGCTACGGCAGTCGCCACCCTGCCGGCGTCAATATGCTGTTCGTCGACGGACACACCCAGTTCATCCGCGAATCGCTCAGCCTCCAAGTCTGGTCCGCCCTCGGCACCCAAACCGGCGGCGAAGCTGAGTTTGTCTATTGAGTTAAAAGCCAGATCCTCGCAAAGAACTGGCCAGTCGCTAGGGTTTTCAAGTTTTTCCGCAGCTCCTGCCCTTTATCCTTATTGCTGCGATCGGAGCTTTTGCCGCTGCTCAAGTTGCTAGTCAGCACGATAGGCAGCCCAAAACCGCCAAG
>JBJTQD010000775.1:0-1091 GCA_046075445.1 Planctomycetota bacterium | reverse complement strand
CAAAGCGTTAACAACATGGGCGATTGGGTACATTGGCGGGGACCCGAATTGAATGGCGTATCCCGAGATGTTGGGGTTGCGACCAAGTGGTCTCCCAAGGGCGAGAATCTTCTCTGGTCGAAAAAGGAATTCGCCTCGCGTTCGACTCCAGTGATCATGAATGGCCGAGTCTACCTCGTTTGCCGTTCATTTCCAGAAACCACCCAGGAAGGCGAGAAGACTGTTTGCGTTGATGCGAAAACTGGTGAATTGCTCTGGGAAAGTGTGCACAACGTTTTCCTGTCCGATGGTCCGGCAGAGCGGGTTGGTTGGTCAAGTGTCGTCGGCGACCCAGCGACTGACCGCGTCTATGTTCTCGGCTTGGGCTGCTTGTTCCAATGTCTCGATGGCAAGACAGGCAAGATGATTTGGGAGCGATCTTTGCTGGAAGAGTACGGGATGCTCAGTACCTACGGCGGCCGAACCAACTTCCCGGTTGTCTTCGAGGACTTGGTGATCATCAGTGGTGTGATGACACAATATGGTGAGAACGCAGTGCCGGCTCACCGCTTCATTGCCTTCGACAAAAACACGGGTGAGGCGATTTGGCTGGTTAGCACCAAAGTGCGACCCGAAGATACGACTTACAGCACTCCGGTGTTCACAACTTTCAACGGTCAAGCCGCGATGGTCGTCGGCGCTGCCGATGGTGGGGTTTATGCGATCCAGCCGCGGACTGGCAAGACTATTTGGAAGTATGACGCATCCACTCGTGGGTTGAACACCACGCCGCTGGTGCATGACAACATCGTCTACTGTGGTCACTCCGAGAAAAATCGCGCAGACACCACTGTGCTCGGAGCAATTTTCGCATTCGACGGTCGGCAGACCGGGGAGATTCCCGAAAATAAGTTGCTCTGGAAAATTCCAAGCATCACCTCGGGCCGGAGTTCGCCGATCTTTGTCGACGGGCGGGTTTATTTCGCTGAGGACGGTGGGATACTCGTCTGCGTTGATGCGGCGACTGGGAAAAAGATCAGCGAGAAGAAGCTTGGCCAAAACATGTTTGGAGCGCCGATTTTCGTCGACGGTAGAATCCATGTCGTCGATAC
>JBJTQD010000774.1:0-4248 GCA_046075445.1 Planctomycetota bacterium | reverse complement strand
GATTTCGCGTGCGATGGATATCGGTCAAACCTAGTATTCGGAAGAGAAAAGCTGACGAAAGAGACCGCCTCCTAGCCGCACCTCGCCTAGCGGCTACGGGCTAAACGAAGAATAAGAAACAAAAAACGAAAAAACGCGTGGCCTGATTCCGCATTCCGCATTTCCCCTGAGGCACTCATGCCCAAGCTCAACCTATTCTCAATTCTTTCTCTCCTGCTGATCGCCATCAATCTTGTGGGCGTAGCTGTGGCACAAGAGGAATCACCCGCCAAACGCCGCGCCCGCAAGCCCAAGCCGATTGAATCGTACATGGGCCGCGAGATTGCGATGACGATGCACTATGCCGGAGCGGAATGGCTAATTCGAAATGAACGCGAACGAGAGGAACGTTGCTCGCTGCTCTTGGACAACCTCGGGCTGAAGACTGGCATGACGGTCTGCGACATGGGCTGCGGCAATGGTTTTTACGCGATTCCGATCGCCAAACTTCTGGGGCCGAAAGGACGTGTGCTGGCCGTGGATATTCAGCCAGAAATGCTTTTTCTGCTCCGCGAACGGATGGAACTTGAGAACGTTGACAACGTCACGCCGATCCTCGGTTCAGTTGACGACCCTTATTTGCCAGCGGGAACCGTCGACCTGGCAATCCTTGTCGACGTCTATCACGAATTCGGCTTTCCCGAAGAAATGCTCGCGGCGCTTCGCAAGAGCCTCAAGCCCGACGGCCGAATCGTGCTGGTTGAGTTTCGCGCCGAGGACGACGACGTGCCGATCAAACCCGAGCACAAGATGACCAAGAAGCAAGTCAATCGCGAACTGGTCGCCAACGGATTCAAACTCGACTCCGAGTTTAACGAGTTGCCCTGGCAACACGTGATGTTTTTTAAGGCCGACCCGAACTGGGAAGAAAAGTAGGGCAGGGCGGGAGTAAGAATGCGGAATTGAGAACGCGGAATGCGACCCCAAACTCCGCCCAGGAATGCGACTCGGCTTTCCCACTCCCAAGAGTCCCAAAGGTCCCAACAGTCCCAGAAGTCCCAACGCAAAACCGTTCAATGCAATTGCTAACGCGAACGAAGAGCGTTCACAAGACATTTCTAGTAGCCGAGGCGGGACTCGAACCCGCACGGGATTATCTCCCACAGGATTTTAAGTCCTGAGCGTCTGCCATTCCGCCACTCGGCCGAGTGCGTCGCATGGCGAAGATTCTAACGACGAATCAGCTCGGCGCGGAGTGCAACCCAGTAAACTGAGCCGAGATGAGAACTGGGGGCTTTGGGCTTTTCCGGATTCGACGTTAGACTGAGTAAGCCCCGTTTCCGTGTGATTCCGTTGCGGATTTCCTTTATGCTTCCCGGATTTTTGCCCGCTCGCGGCTCGTTCATGCTCGACCTCGTCTGCGTCGCCATGATTCTGGTCAGCGTGTTAATGCTGCTCAGCGTCGCGCTGGCTCGCTTTGGACGAAAGTACCATTGGCACCGCATCTTGCAAGTTGGACTGGCCGTCATTCTCTTGGTCGCCGTTGTCGCCTTTGAAATTGACGTCCGCTTTTTTACCGACTGGCGAAAGTTGGCCGAACCCTCGCCCTACTACGCCAGCAATTGGGTCGACCGTCTACTCTGGCTGCATCTTTGCTTTGCAATCCCCACGCCATTTATTTGGGGTTATGTCGTGTACGGCGCGCTGCGAAACTTTCGCGAAGTTCGCCCTTCAGCCGAGTACTCAGGCCATCATCGCTGGTGGGGACGGCTCGCGACCGCCGCAATGCTCTTGACCGCAGTGACTGGCTGGATGTTCTACTGGACAGCCTTCGTCGCCGAACAAGCCTGACGCAAAAGCCTGCAGGCTGAAAATTGAGTAAAGAAGTTTGCCTAGACCGCTTCGCTTGCCCGCGTAGCAGTTCCCCCCGGCTTACTGAGCGTTGGGCGGCCGTTCCGCGAGCGTAATGTCCAGCTCCAGCGGCTTGCCTTCGCGGAGGACTTTCACTTTGATCGTCTCGCCTGGATTGAAGTTGCTGACGTACATGACCAGTTCGCGAAAGGTTTCCACCTTTTGGTCGTTGACCTGCTGGACGACGTCATCAATCTTCATTCCACCTTTGGCAGCGGCGGAATCTTCGATCACTTCAGAGATCACGCAAGGACCTTGGTCTTGGTCGACCAAAGTCAAACCACCTCGCACGCCAAGAAACGCGCGGTTGATAACTTGAGGCCGAAGCGTTGGGTTCTGAGCCAAAAACTCGCGATACTCGGCGAGTGGAAATTTCGTCCAAGTCAGCATCAGGTTCTGCAAGCCGGGCAGCGAGCCAATCTGCTTCAAGTCATCGCCCGTCAGGGTCATCTGCTTGAGGTCGAGATAGAACAGAGCGGGCGCATTACGAAATCGTTTCCAAAACGTGCCGGTTTGAAACGTGATGTTTTCCAGCCGCAAACTGTAAAGCGAAGTGAACTCTCCAAGCACGGCCTCCATATCTGGCGTGATCGTCAGGTTGGCCAACGAGAGGTTTGTCACGCCCGAAAGCCCACGCAAGCCTTCCAGCGCACTCTTACTCAACCGACAGCCATCGATCCGGACGTGCTGCAGCGAGGCGACGCGACAAACTGCCTGCAACTGATCGGCCGTCAAATCAATCCCCTGCAGTTCAACCGAGTTGATTCCCTTAACGGCAACGACGTTGAGAAAGTCTTTGAGTTCGCCTTCCCATTCGGGACCAAAAGCGATGCGATTGGCGTACTCAGGGTAAAAGTAGCCACCGCGTGGATTGACAAAAATCCGATTTCCCCCGGCAACGACGATCCGCTGCTGAGCGATTCCCGCAACCTCGCGCTGGATCGCTTCCTCAGGGTCAGCCTCAGTAGCCTCGACTGTCGCGGCTTCCTCATCGCTGAGCCCTAAAGCCAGCTTTCGATTATCCGTCACAGTTGCCACTAAAATTTCATCGACGGCAGACAGCAGTTCTGTTTGAGTCAGCGGAACGGCCGATTTCGCCGCCGGAGTACCGGTCGCCTCAACCGCTTTCGTCTCTTCCGTCGCATCCCCCTGATTCATCACGATCAAGAGGTCATTCATATCCTCATTCGAGTCAGAGACCATCGTGACGACGGCGCCGTGAAGTTTCAATTCCTCGATCGCCCGATCCGACTTGGCGTCCATCCACTGCTCACGCAGCTTGTCGACCTCTTGCCCAGCCAGTCCGCCCCCGCAGAGCAGGCGGAGCACGGCGGCCGCTTTGAAAAAAGTCGCTTCATCGCCTTGAACACAAATCTGCCGAATGACTTGGCGAATCCGCCAAGCTTGCTCTGGGCTCGAGCCAAGATATCCCTTCACCAACGGACGCAGCCCCGTTTCGCCCAAAGCGACCAGTTCGCGCGTCGCGGAGTCTCGCTCTTGAAAACGGGGGCTATCGAGCCGCGTGATCAGCTCGGTCGGACTAAATAGCCGCGGCGTTAATTGCTGCCCACAAACTTCTCCGGCAAACGCGCTCACCCAGATTGCCGCGCTGACACCCAACCAGCAAACGAAGCTGGCAAATCGGCCGAGCCGTTGACCTTCTTGTTCGCGGATTGTGAGTACAACTTGAGTCATGGCAGTTCGGTGAAACTCCAAAGGGTAGCGAGCCTGATTTAGGTCTGGAAAATGGAGAAGTCTGGTGAGTCGCGGTAAGCTATCACCGGAAATTGTACGCAGTCGCCACCCGCTTGGGGTTGTTGGACTGGCTACAAACCGCCGTTCAGTCTGCCAAAACCACGAAATAGGGACAACCGGAATATTTTTACTAATCCGACAGGCTTCCCGAGGACGATGACCTAGGCAGACGTTCGATAGCGCGCACTCCGCTGGGTACCGAGGCCTTTCCATGAAGATACAAACCAGCCGCTTTGCACAAATCGAGATTGAGCCAGACGACATTCTGTTCTTTCGGCACGGCATTTTCGGCTTCGAAAACTGCCGGCACTGGGTTCTGCTGGCAGACGCCGAGAATTCGGCTGTGGCTTGGCTGCAAAGCATTCAGCGGCCTGAAGTTGCTCTTCCCGTCGTCTCGCCTCGTCGATTCGTTCAGGATTACGAAGTACGCCTGGAACCGGGTGATTTGGAGAAACTCCAACTCTCGCCCAACGAGCAGGCTTATGTCCTTGGGATCATTGGCCGCGACCAAGACACGCTGACGCTGAACCTGCGGGCTCCGCTGGTCGTGAACCTAACCCGCCGGATCGGCTTCCAAGTGATCACGGTCGACAATCAACCGCT
>JBJTQD010000773.1:0-2185 GCA_046075445.1 Planctomycetota bacterium | reverse complement strand
GTCGGCAATCTCCACCGGCTTGGGAGCCACCGGTGGCGGAGTCAGCTTTCGCAAACTCGGAATCACGGGAGCGAGCTACACCGTCGGTCTGGCCAACTCCATCCTCTGGAACTTTGGCAACAGCACCACCCAGTCAGCCAGTTCGCTGGTCAACTTCTCGATCATTCAGCCTCTGATGAGGGGTGCGGGACGCGACCGGATCATGGAATCGCTGACACAATCCGAACGCGACTTGCTGGCCAACGTTCGCCTTTTCGAACGCTTCCGCCAGGGATACTTTCTCGAAATCACCGTCGGTCGCGCCGCTGTCAGCAATCTCTCGAGAGCTGGCGGTAACTTTCTCGGCAACCCGACACAAGCCTCGTTTGGCGTCGGCGGTATCCTCGGCTTGCTGCAAACTCAACAAAACATTCTCAACCAAGAAATCAACGTCAAATATCTCGAAGACGTCGTCGAACAGTTCCGCGAATTTCAGCGCCGCGACCGCGTTGATGCCTTGCAGGTTAAACAAACCGAAGCACGTTTATTCAGTGCGCAAAGCAATCTGCTGCAACTCAAAACAAACTACCAAAACGACCTCGACCGTTTCAAAATCTTGCTCGGTCTGCCGCCTTGGGTTCCAGTCAGCGTAGTCGATGACTACCTTTCCCAGTTCCGGCTGATCAGCTTGCCCGTTCAAAACCGTCAACGACGCGTCATCGACCTCCGCAAAACGGCTGGTGACCAACTAAACAAAATCGATACGCTTCTCCCCGCGACTCGCGAAGATGCCGCAAGCCATCAGTGGAGCCCCGACCTAGAAAAAGAACTTACTAAACTCGAAGACTATCTTCAGGCCGCTCTTGAGGAGATCGCAGGAATCGAGGCGGAAGACCAATCTCAGTTAATGCAGGACTTTCAGCGATTGGAGTCGGTCCGGCCTGACCGAATCGGTTACCTCACGCAACTTCGCGGCAAGGTGCAGGCTGGTGAGATGCTGGGAGATGTCGACCCGGCAATTCTCGAAGACAACTCCGTGCCACAGCCAGAGAATCTTCGCAACGCCCTTAGCACGACGCTCCAGAATCTCTCCAAGGTCCGGGACAATCTCAAGCTCTTGCAGGAGAAAATCCGCTCTGCTCCCGCTCAAAAAGCAGCTTTACCACCCGATGAGTACTACGACTACGTCAACAACGAAGTCCTCTTCGCCGTTGCCGATCAATTCACTCAGCTGAACAACCTGCTGATTGAAGTCTCGCTGACTCAAGCACTGGCCCGGAGCAATTCGATCACCCTGCCTCAAGTTGAACTGACACCGCGACGAGCCACAGAAATCGCCAGCTGTTTTCGCTTGGACTGGATGAACGCCCGCGCGGCTTTGGTAGACAACTGGCGGCAGATTGAATTCGTCGCTGACCAGTTGGAAAGCCAATTCGACCTGGTGCTCGAGGGCAACATGGGCAACGATGGGAACAACCCGTTCAAGGTCGATTACAAGACGGGTGTCCTCCGGGGCGGCTTCCGCTTCGACACGCCAATCGTGCGCTTCGCCGAACGCAATCAATACCGCGATACGTTGATCCGCTATCAACGCGCCCGCCGGCAGTACTATCAGTACGAGGACGAAGTCTCCCGCAACTTGCGCCTGACTCTTCGCACGCTGGACCAATTCAAGATTCAGTTTGAACTGAGCCGCCGCAACGTGCAGGTCGCGGTGGAACAGTTTGAAATTGCACGGTTCCGACTCGACCAACCCGCCCGCGCCGGTATCGGTGGTGGCGGTGCGGGCGCCGGATTCGGTGGTGGCGGTGGTGGAGCGGGTGGCGGCGGTGGCGCAGCCCTCGGTTCAACCGCAGCTCGCGACTTACTCGATGCCATCACCAACCTGCAAAACGCCCAAGACCAATACATGCAAGTCTGGGTTCGCTACGAAGTCCTCCGGCGCGGCCTCGACTATGACCTCGGCACGATGGTTCTGGATGACACTGGCCGGTGGATCGACCCGGGGCAAATCGACGGGACAATCTCCGACCGAGCCGCAGCCCAACTGGGAATCGACCCAACCTGCCTCGATTGTTCCCTGCCTCCGAGCATGCAAGCTTTCGAGGAAATGCTCGGCCCCGCTGTGAATTTGGATGCCGCCGAACGGAATGCCACCGTTGATGAATCGGCCGAAATGGAGGACCAAATCGCGCCCAAAACCGAA
>JBJTQD010000772.1:0-1552 GCA_046075445.1 Planctomycetota bacterium | reverse complement strand
AAGCTTTCTTTGAGGAACTTTTTGTGTAAATATTTTTGATGTCTTGGCGCATTACACGATAAGCGATTTTTTGTTCGTCGATAATCGCCCAGAGTCGGGCCGCGAGCAATACAGCTACCGAGAGCCGAGGTTACGAACAGCAAGGAGCGGAAAATGGAGATCCCACGTTACTGGAAAATGGTTAGCGGGATGTTCCCTGACAACCTTGGGACGCAGACGCAACTGGTGGTCTGGGGCGGTGGCGAGGACGAAGCGGCGGCGGAGCGGGATGGGCTTGCGCGAATCGAGCGGCAGGCAGCGAGGTTGAAGGCCGGCGAGCCGCTGGACCGGTTCTACGAATACGCGGTGAGAGCCGTGCGTGAAGAGGTCATTCAAACCTTCGATGCTTACGATGGCAATCCGGAGACTCAAGTCGCGGTGGTCACGCGAAATGGGTATGGTTCGCTGGTGCTCAACACCTCCAGCATGTTGTTTCTCGATGTCGACTTTGAGGTTAGCCTGGGCGGGCTCGTTCGCGGGCTTTTCAGCAAGCAATCGCCGGAGCAGCATCGACTGGAGCAATTGAAGCGAGTGCTCGAGAGCCATCGCGATGGGCAGTTCCGAATTTATCGAACGGCGGGAGGCTTGCGAGTAATTGGGCTGGGGAGAAACTACGATCCGGCTGGGCGGGAAGCGGAAGACCTGATGAAGGCGACAGGGACAGATCGCTGCTTCGTTCGATTGTGCCGAGTTCAAAAGTGTTTCCGCGCGCGGTTGACTCCCAAACCTTGGCGATGCGGTGTGCCGCGGCCTTGGATTCGTTATCCGTATCGAACGACCGAGGAGGCTGAGGCCATGAAGAAATGGATCGAGGACTACGAGAAACAAGCGGCGCACTATGCGACTTGCCAATTCATCGAAGCGGTGGGAAATCCGGCGCCGGTCGGCGATGAACAGATTCTGCTGGACCTGCATGATCAGATCACGCGAGCGGAGAGCGGGTTGCCGCTGGCTTGAGCCGGTGGTTTGCGCTGCCCAACGGGGAGCACTGGCCGAGTCGGCCGCTGCTTTCATCGGAAATTTTTGTTCGCCCCGCGAGCCACCCTCATTCACTTGCCATAGAATACGGGGAGTCGCAAACAAGCTGCGATGGATTAGAAAGATTTTTGCGTCTCAATGATTGAGAGGAAAATATCTCGATGATGCGATTCAAACTACAACCGGAGCTCGTTGAGCAGACGATTGCTCAACTGCAGGAGCGGATTGACGAGCGCTTTCCGAATTCAGGGCTGGGAAAGATTTGCGCGGCGCTGCGGGGGATTGCCAAGGATGCGGAGCGGAAAGCGGCGTGGCTGGGCCGACCGCTGTATTGGTTGCGGATTGTTGCGCTGCTGCTGATTGCGGTGATTCTTGCTGGACTGGTCGGCCAGTTTTTGCTGTTCAAATGGACTGCCGACGAATCGATTGACTGGACTGAGGCGATTCAGGGGATGGAAGCCGCGGTGAATGAGATTTTCCTGATTGCGGCAGGGATCTTTTTTATGCTGACTCTGGAAAGTCGGTACAAGCGAAG
>JBJTQD010000771.1:0-7604 GCA_046075445.1 Planctomycetota bacterium | reverse complement strand
CGCCGGCCGAAACTGGTAGAAAGTCAGCCGATAGGGGAAAGCTTTTAAGTAGGAGTCAGTTCCCAAGACCAACTCAACACCGTGCGGCATCTGCCCGGGAAGCCGCTCCCAGCGAATCTCTTCAGCCAAAACATCCGGCGTGATTTGATCACGCAGTAATTGCCTCAGGGCCGCCTTGCTCCAGCGTCCCCGAATTTTCGTGAGCACGAGCGACTGTCCATTTTCACCCGCGATTGTTTCCGTATTTGTTGGGAGCGGCTTCCCGGGCAGATGCCGCACGGTGTTGAGTTGGTCTTGGGAACTGACTCCTACTTAAAAGCTTTCCCCTATCGGCTGACTTTCTACCAGTTTCGGCCGGCGGGCGAGGGGAGTTATTCAGTACAGCCCGTTTTTGAGTTGAAGCTGCACCATGTTGAGAAACGTGATGAGATCGCGCCAGAGCAATTCCGCTTATCTGCCGATGGCTTGAATCCGGCTGACTTGACGAAAGACTATCTCAACCGCGTGAAGATGTTCACGCTGTACCCGCTGAAAGAGAACGGCAACAAGTAGCCGTCCCGGGCGCGATGATCGAAATTCATTCGCGAGGACGAGCGTTGCACAGATCGAGTGCGGTCAGCGTGGCCTGAATCATGCTGTGGGGATTTGCCCGTCCTTTCCAAGCAATATCAAACGCCGTTCCGTGCGCGACACTGGTGCGAATAATCGGCAAACCGAGCGTGACGTTTACGGCATCGTGCAGACCCAAGAGCTTCAGTGCGATATGTCCTTGGTCGTGGTACATCGCTACCACTGCGTCGAACTCACCGCCGGCGGCCCGGTGCATCAGCGTATCGCAAGGCCATGGTCCGCTGACCGGCAGTCCCAAACTTTGAGCCGCCTCGACAGCCGGTGCGATAAGTTCTAACTCTTCTTGTCCAAACAATCCATTTTCACCGCCATGTGGATTGAGTGCCGCGACGCCGACTCGAGCGGCCCGTGGCAGGCCATGACTCTTGAGAATCTGGCTGACAAAATCACTCGCGAGTCGGCAGCGGTCTACGATTCGCGAATGGCTCAGCTCCCCAAAAACGTTTCGCAAGGCGGTATGAAGCGTGACATGAATCACGCCGAGTCCGACAGGTCCACGGACTTGGCCGCGTCCGGGTGGCAAGTACAGCATCATCGCGACGTTGGACGCGCGACATCGCTCGGCAAGTAATTCGGTGTGCCCCGGGTGTTTGACTCCGGCGGCCCGGAGCGACTCTTTGTTTAGGGGTGCCGTGACAATCGCATCGACCGCACCATCGCGTGCCCAGTCAATCGCCTGTAGCAGCGCATCGCGCGAGGCACTGCCGGCTGCGGCGGATATTTCACCCGCCTGAACTTGGTCCGCGGCCTCGTCGCCACATTCCCAGACATGGATTAGTAGCGGGTCAGCTGAGATGCGGCCGAGACTGGTGACTCGCTCAACCGAAAGCGAACGGCCCAGCAGCGAAACGGCTCGCTGGATGACGGCTGTCCGGCCAACGACGACCCGGCGACAAGCGGCCTGCAGGGCGGGCGCTTCCCATGAACCGACAATCACCTCGGGGCCAACACCTGCGGGGTCGCCCATCGTAATGGCAAGCAAACGTGACACGGCCGTTCCCACTGGAAACACTAGAAAACGGGAATTGAGACGCGGCCAAGCAATCAGGGCCGCGTCGGTTAAAGTGTTATCCTACCGAGCCCAACGCGGGGGGAAATGCCCAATTGCCGCGGCTTTGGGCGAACTTGGACCTTTTCTCTTTCCTCTCTTCGGGGCGTGGAGTTACTTGAGCAAAATCGACTCCGCAGTCTACAATAGTGGCTCACTTTTTTACGCACCGCCACCAGCCGCGCAGGCTCGGTCGAGTAAAAGGCGGTCTCTTAAGCGGTCACGAAGTCGAGGGCTACCGGCCCCGCGTTGCACTGCAGCAAATCAGTTGGGAGTCACACGCATCCATGGGAAAGTACCTGTTTACCAGTGAATCAGTCAGTATGGGCCACCCAGACAAGTTGGCCGACCAAATTTCTGATGGAGTCCTCGACGCTTTGCTGCAACAGGATCCTCAAAGCCGCGTTGCCTGCGAAACGATGGTCACGACCGGTATGGCAGTGATTGCTGGTGAAATCACCACCAATGCCGTGATCGACTACCAAGGTGTCGTTCGCAATGTGATCAACGAAGTCGGATACACCGACGACGAGATGGGCATCTGCGGCAACACCTGTGCCATCCTCGTGGCTCTCGACAAGCAGAGCCCCGATATCGCTCAAGGCGTGAACGAAAACTCCGCCGAAGGCAAGTCGATCGGCGCCGGCGACCAAGGTTTGATGTTTGGCTTTGCTTGCGACGACACCCCCGAGCTGATGCCACTGCCGATTGCCCTCTCGCATCGCATCATCGACCGCCTGACCAAGGCCCGTCAAAACAAGCAGGTCGACTGGCTCCGCCCGGACGCCAAGAGCCAAGTCACCGTGGAATACGACGGGGACACCCCGGTTCGAATTCACACCGTAGTCGTTTCGACGCAACATGCTCCGACCGTCGACAACAACACGATTCGCAAGTTCGTGATCGACGAAATCATCAAGCCGGCTCTGCCCGAGGAATTGGTCACGGGCGACATCGTTTACCACATCAACCCAACCGGAAAGTTTGTCGTTGGTGGCCCGCACGGTGACTGTGGTCTGACCGGCCGCAAAATCATCGTTGACACCTACGGCGGCTGGGGACGTCACGGCGGTGGTGCTTTCAGCGGAAAGGACCCAACCAAGGTCGACCGCAGCGCCGCCTACATGGCTCGTCACGTCGCCAAGAACATCGTCGCTTCGGGCTTGGCTCGTCGCTGCGAAGTCCAACTCGCTTACGCCATCGGTGTCAGCGACCCGGTTTCGGTCCACGTCGATACGTTTGGCACGGGAACGCTGGAAGACTCGGCTATTTGCGATTTGGTTCGGGACTTCTTCCCGCTATCGCCAGCCGGGATCATCAAGTATCTCGACCTCCGCCGCCCGATTTACCGAAAAACAGCCGCCGGTGGCCACTTCGGCCGCTCCGACAAGGACTTCACCTGGGAGAGCACCGAGGCAGCTGCCAAGCTGAAAGCCAAGGCTGCCCAGCTGAGTGCGGTCTAGCCTTTTCGCTCCCCAAAGCCGGCATTAAAGTCCGATTCCCGGCGGAACGGGCGGCTAAATGCTGTTTGGGGATTTGCAGCTTCAAATTAACTTAAGGGCTCCGTCAACTGGCGGAGCCCTTTTTTTGTAGCTGAACTCACCCAAGCCACATTCACCGACGTCCCGACCGAGGAATCAACAGCCCATGCTCCCCACCGCGATGCGAGATGAGTTAGCTTCCCTGCAGGCCTTGCTTGAGCCGCTGGGGCAGGCGCACTTGCTCCGGTTCTGGGACGAACTCTCCGAAGCCGGAAGGAGAAAGCTGGGTGAGCAAATTCATTCCATCGACTGGGATACCTTTGCTCAACTCGCCGCTGCAGAGAGTGGCCAGCAAAACTGGGAGCAGCTCGCCGCGCAAATCAGTCCGCCGCATGCGATGTCGCTGCTCGAGCAAGCAGACCCGCAGCGCCGAAAGGCGGCTGAAGCAGCCGGACACGCGGCTCTGGCAGCCGGCCAAGTCGGATTTGTTCTGGTCGCCGGCGGACAAGGATCGCGGCTCGGTTTTGAACACCCTAAAGGAATGTTTCCAATCGGCCCCGTCAGCGGCCGTAGCTTGTTCCAAATCCTGATTGAACACGCCCACGCGAGAGCACTCAACGCCGGCGCACGGATCCCCGTCTATATCATGACCAGCCCGCAAACGGACAGCGAGACTAAGGCCTTCCTCACAGCCAATCGCTGGTTCGGCTACCCGCAGGAAGACATTCACATTTTCTGCCAAGGAGTGATCCCGGCAGTCGACTCTCAAACGCATCAGATTCTGATGACGGACAAAGACGAACTCTTCGTCAATCCTGACGGTCATGGCGGCTGCCTCAGCGCGCTAGCTCGCGCCGGTCTACTCGAAGAGATGCGGGCCCGTGGTATTCGATATCTTTTTTATGGACAAGTCGACAATCCCTTGCTCCAAGTTTGCCATCCAGCGTTGATCGGCTACCACATCCTCAGTCATTCCGACGTGACCACTCAGGTTGTACGCAAGCAGGATCCCAGCCAAAAAGTTGGAAACGTCGTCCGCTTACAAGGCCGCACCCAAATCATCGAGTACAGCGACATCCCTGCCAGCCTCGCCGGCCAGCGACAGGCCGACGGTTCGCTTCGCTTTTGGGCAGGCAGCATCGCCGTGCATGTCTTCTCACTGGAGTTCCTTGCTCGCTGTGCCGAACACGCTGAAACGTTGCCCTTTCATCGGGCATTGAAAAAAGTCGCCTGCCTCGACGAGCGTGGCCGACGAGTCTCTCCCGAGTCAAACAACGCGATCAAATTCGAGCGATTCATTTTCGATCTCTTGCCGCACGCGAGCGAGGCGATCGTCGTCGAGGTCGACCCAGCCGCTGGCTTCGCCGCCGTGAAAAACTCTCCGCCCGCTGCGACTGAAACACCTGAGTGGGTACAGCAGGCCATTTCAAGACTGCATCGAAATTGGTTGCGGCAAGCCGGGGCTGAAGTCTCCGAACATCTGCCGGTTGAGATCAGTCCTTTCGTCGCTTTGGAAGCGGCTGAACTCACTGGCAAAGTCCAACCCGGCCAGCGATTCAGTTCACCGACATGGATCAAACCGGTTTCGAAGTAATTCAAAAAGTTAACCTGAGCGGAATGGCCGCTCATTCAACCCCATAAGGTTCGTTTGCATGTTGCACACTGTAATCATGGCCGGCGGAGCCGGAACACGCTTCTGGCCAGCCAGTCGCCGCAATCACCCCAAGCAACTCCTGCAACTGGCCGGACAACGTTCGATGCTTCAATCGACTGTCGACCGGCTGGAGGGACTCTGTCCTCCCGAACGTGTCCTCGTCGTTACCAATCAGCAGCTGATCGGGAAGGTCCGCGAACAACTGCCGGCACTTCCTCCGGAGTCCGTCATCGGCGAACCGGCCAAACGAGATACGGCTCCCTGTGTGGCTCTGGCCGCCGAGTGGCTCTTGGCCAATGACCCCGACGCGGTCATGCTCGTCACTCCAGCCGACCACGTGATCGAGCCAGCTGAAAAATTTCGTGAAGCGATCACCCAGGCAGTCAACCTGGTCAAAGCCGATCCACGCCGGATTGTAACGTTCGGCATTCGGCCGACTTACCCCGCCGAAGTCTTTGGCTACATCGAACGCGGCGCCGCACTGACTACAGCTGGTGATCATCCGACGTTCAATGTCGAGCGGTTTCGGGAAAAGCCCGATGCTGCGACCGCTCAGAAATTTCTCGATGCTGGCACTTTTTACTGGAACTCGGGGATTTTCGTTTGGAGCGCACGAACGATCGCCGACGCGATTCGACAGTATGAACCAGCAATTGCCGAACAGGCGGCGAAGATTGTCGCAGCGCGGGGGCGGAGTGATTTCGCCGAAATCTTTACCCGCGAATTCAGTGCGATTAAAGGGAAGTCGATCGACTATGCCGTGATGGAAAAGTACCAGCCCGTGCTGGTCATCGAAGCTCCTTTCCACTGGGATGACGTTGGTAACTGGACGGCCGTGCCGAGAATTTCCGGAGTCGATAGCGAGGGGAATGCACCCCGCGGCAAGACGCTCAGCCTCCAGACTAAAAACACGATCATCCGCACGACCGACGACCACCTGCTGGTGACGTTGGGCGTTTCCGACCTGATTATCGTGCACACGCCGGACGCGACGCTGATCGCCAACCGTAACGACGAGGCGGCCGTCAAACAGGTAGTCGAGCGACTGGAACAACTCGGCTGGGAACATTACCTTTAAGCCAGAAGTATTTGCATCCCGCAATTGATTCCGAAGTCCCGCTCAGAAAACGACTATGAATGATTCAGCACCGGTAGAACTGCCGCGCAGCGGACGGCTGGTCGGAATCGATTTCGGCACGGTGCGCATCGGTGTGGCGATCACCGATCCCGACCAAAAGTTCGCTAGCCCCTACGAGAACTATCAGCGGACCACGGCTGCGGCAGAGGAGAAATTCTTTCAGCGGCTCGCGAAAGAAGAGCGTGTCTGCGGATTTGTCGTGGGACTACCCGTTCATTTGGATGGCAACAGCAGCCACATCTCGGAGATGGCGCTCGAATTCGGAAAGTGGCTCGGTCAATTGACGGGGCTGCCAGTCGCGTGGTTTGACGAGCGGTTCACGACGAGCGCAGCAGAAGAGCTGATTCGCGATGCGAACCTGACCAGCAAAAAGCGCAAGGCACTGAAGGACAAACTAGCGGCGCAGATTTTGTTGACCGCTTTTCTCGAATCGCCGCGCGATGAACGGCGCAGCATCCGCGGGCTGGACGACAGGAATTGACGAGGAGCGCACTCAGACGGCTGCGGGGACCGCTTGCAACTGAGACCGGATATAGGGCAGGACCTGGCTGACCACCTCTTCATAGCTCGCGTTGATGAATGCACCGGCGGCAGCCTTATGTCCACCACCTCCAAAATGACCTGCGATCTCATTGCAGGCGGCGGCGCAGCGCGAGCGGAACGACAACTTAAAGCCGCCCGTCTTCTGCTCCACCATGATCACGGCAAACTCGGTTCCCTTGATTTTCAAAACCTCGTTGACCATGTCTTCGGTATCACTCGGCAACGAACCAGTGCGGGTATAGTCGTCAAGCAAGATATGAGTGTGAGCCAAACGGCCATCGAGCTCGACGACAATCCGCGACAACACAACGCCTCGCAGGCGGACCCGCCCGGCAGTCTCCTGTTCATACAAAGCATTGAAAATGGCAGCTGGCGAGGCCCCCGCGGCGACCAACTCCGCGCCGATCCGGAAGGTCTCCTCGCGAACGGAACCAAAGCGGAACCAGCCGGTATCTGTGGCAACCGCTGCGAACAACGGAGTTGCCATTTCGGGAGTTAATGCGACCCCCAGTTGCCGAGCCGCGATCGTGACGAGGCAACCAGTCGCCTCGGCGTGTGTGTTTCGAAACGCTTCCACGCCAAGTTCGTCATCGGAAACGTGATGATCGAGGATCACGACGCGGGCCTTCGTGTCGCGGATCACTTCATACATTGGCCCCAGCTGCGCCTTGGCGCTGGTGTCGAGAATCAAGAAGAGGTCGGCGTCGGCCAGCCCGTCTGGCTGGACATCGACACCAATCGCCATGATTTCCCGCTGGGGGTCAATGAACTGCAATAAAGGAGGAGTCGACTGTCCATTGACGATTCGGACCGTCTTGCCCAGCGCGCGAAGAATTCCGGCCATTCCCAGCTCGCTGCCTAGCGCGTCGCAATCCGGGCGGATATGGCTGACGAGGATGATGTTACGACTGGCGTCAATCACTTGCGTAAACAGGGACCAATCAATCGACATGCGTTACCGGACCTCTTCAAAGGGAGAAATCAATCTGCTGGCAAGAATATCGTCTCGCAGACGGGCAGCATAGTAGCGAGAAATTTCGCTGGGTCCGCGAAGTGCGGAGCAAAGGGCAGGGCATCAAAAGGAGCTCCACTGCCCCAACCATGTAAAAA